>JALZAO010000165.1 GCA_030948305.1 Pseudomonadota bacterium | reverse complement strand
CGCGAGCGCGCTGCAGTTCCGCTATGTATTCGCGCTCGACGACGAAGGCGTCACCACCATCGACGTCACCGATCCGACCAAGGCGCGGCAGATCGGCAGCGCGCGCATTGCGCTCGCCGACGCGCGGCGGATCTACGTCGCCAGGACGTACGCGTACGTCGCGGCGGGCGCGGAGGGTCTTGCGATCGTCGACGTCGAGCGACCTGAGCTGCCGAAGCTGGTCACGAAATTCAACGCCGACGGCAAGTTGACCGACGCACGCGACGTCGTCGTCGGATCGACCAACGCCTCGCTTTTCGCGTATATCGCTGACGGCGTCAATGGCCTCAAGGTGGTGCAGCTCACGTCGCCGGACAGCCAGCCCAAGTTCTACGGTTTTTCGCCCGAGCCCAGACCGAAGCTCATCGCCTGGGGCAATACCGCGAGCCCCGCGCTGGCGTTGTCCAAGGGTCTCGACCGTGATCGCGGCGTCGACGAGACGGGCGGCCAGATTGCCGTCTTCGGTCGCCTTGGCTCGCGGCCTTTCACGTGGGACGAAATGAAAAAGTTCTATCAGCGGCCCGATGGCAGCGTGTGGACCGTACGCGACGATGTGCGCACCCAGGATTTCCTGCCGGCGAGAACGGTCGCCGGCAATCCCGGTGCTGCGCGGCCGCCGACCAAGCAGTGAGGTACGCCATGGAAAAGACAGCGATCTCGTCAGCCCGCAGATCCGCGCCCCGATATCGCTATCCGTGGCCAGAAACGATCGCGACCTTGGCGCTCGCGCTTGCCGCCGCCACCGCCGGCCTGGCATGGTCGCAGCCGGCGACCCAAGCGTCTCCGCCGCCGGCAACAGCCACTGCCTCGCTGCCCGCGCATCCGCTGCCCTATCAGGTCAAGGATAAGAGCATGGGGGTGGTGAACTGCGCCAACAGTCTCTGCCACGGCTCGGTGCAGCCGTGGAAGGATGCAAACGTTCTACAGAACGAATACGTGACCTGGTCGCGGGTCGATAAGCACGCCCGCGCCTACAAGGTGCTCTTCAACGAACAGTCGGCGCGCATCGCGCGCAACCTTGGCCTCGGCAAGGCCGCGGAAGCCAAGGTGTGCCTCGATTGCCACGCTCACAACGTCGCCAAGGCGCAGCGGGGCGAGCGGTTCAAGTTCGACGACGGAGTTACCTGCGAGGCCTGTCACGGCCCGTCCGAGCGCTGGCTGCCCAAGCACGTCGAGGACGGCGCGAAACACGCGGGAAATCTCGAGGCGGGCTTGTTTCCGACCGATGATCCTGCGGAGCGGGCGAGGCTCTGCCTGTCGTGCCATTTTGGAAACGCCGACCGTTTTGTGACCCATCGCATGATGGGCGCCGGGCACCCAAGGCTGTCGTTCGAGCTCGAGACGTTCACGACGGTGGAGCCGGCTCACTTCAAGATCGATTCGGATTGGCAGAAGCGCAAGCGGCTCTGGGATGGAGTCAAGGTCTGGGCGATCGGTCAGGCGCTTGCCGTTTCCGAGATGATGGATCTGCTCGTCGATCCCAAGCGCGGACGGGATGGCCTGTTTCCCGAGCTGGTGCTCTTCGATTGTCATGCCTGCCATCATCCGATGAGCGACAAGCGTTGGACACCTCGGATCGCCGGGCTTGGGCCTGGCGTGGTGCGGCTCAACGACTCGTCGATGCTGATGGTACGGGCCATCGCGCGGGTGGTCGATCCCGAGCTCGGCAACCGCATCGTCTCGAAAATGAGCCAGCTGCAGCAGACGATCACCGGCGGAGGAGATGCCTTCGGAACGGCGCGCGCGCTCAAGGCCGACGTTGCAACGCTGACTGCGGAGCTCGACCGGCGAACGCTTACCGATGCCGACATGCGCGCCGTGCTGGCGGCGCTGGTCGACGAAGGCCTGAACGGTCAGTTCCGCGACTACGCAGGTGCCGAGCAGGCGACGATGGCGATCGGCAGCGTCACCAATTTCATGTACCAGAAGGGCATTCTCAAATCCGCTCGCGACATCAACGGCGGCTTGGCGGGTTTGCAGGCAGCGGTCGCAAATGACGAACGTTACAGCCCAGGACAGTTCGAAACCGCGCTGCGCAATTTCCGCGGCGCGGTGACGCCTTAGCTACGCCGGCGTCGCGCGCCGACCTGCGTCTAGCGTGCAGCCGGCGAAGGGCTCACGCGCGTGCCACCCAGCAGCCGCCGGTACTCGGCGTTGACTGCCTGGTAGCACTCGCAGACGTGGCCCTCCAGGGCCGTCCGGTTGAGGACGGTGATGACGCCCCGGCTGTAGCTGATCCAGCCTCGGCGCTGCAGCTTCTTCGCCGCGAGCACGACCCCTTCCCGGCGGACGCCGAGCATGTCCGCGATCAATTGCTGCGTCATCCGGATCTGGCTGCCGTCGACCCGATCGAGGCTCAGCAACAGCCACCGGCAGAGCTGCTGCTCGAGGCTGTGGTGACGATTGCACAACGCCGATTGCGCGGTCTGCGTCCACACCGACTGGGTGTATCGAAGAAGCATTCTCAGGACCGCGCCGCAGTGCTTGAGCTCCCGCTGCAATGCCGTTGCTTTCCAGCGCAGCGCGGTGCCCGCGCTTTGCACCGTCGCGCGAGTGGGCGTTGTCCCGCCGCCGAGCACCAGCGCCAGCCCGACCCCGCCTTCGCGACCGATAAGAGACAGCTCGGCGCTATCGCCGTTATTGAGCTCGCCAAGCAACGACACAATGCAGGTACCTGGGAAGTAGAAATACATCTGCGGCCCTCCCGCTTCGTGAAGGATCTCGCCGAGTCTGAAGTCCACGTGCTCGAGCGACGGCATGATGCGCGCCAATTCCGCGGCAGGCAGCGAGGCGAGCAAGCGATTTTGCATCCTGGACCGGGTGTCAGACACTTGAGGCCTCCTGCAGCTTCGATTTTTTATCGGACAACATACACGGATCGTGCTGGCGCGGGCGTGTTGTTACGCACTTAAGGACGCCCCTGGCGAACCAACTCGGGGACGCGCTTGCGACTCCTAAGGGCTAGTATGCGCGCGGTGGAATTCGCCGGGGCTTGCGCCGTCGGCGCGGCCGGGCCGGGGGGCTTAGATGCAGCTCCGATGCCGGGGTACAATATCGATCGCGGCTCGTTAAACCCCTGTCCATGTTCAAGATCGCCATCATCGGCTCCGGGCCCTCCGGGCTGTCCGCTGCAGCGCACGCCGCCGAGCTCGGCGTCTCGCATATCCTCCTCGAAGCCGAGCAGCATCCTGCCGATACTATCTACAAGTATCAAAAGGGCAAGTACGTCATGGCCGAGCCCAGCGTGCTGCCGTTGCGCAGCCCGATGTCGTTCGTCGCCGGCACCCGCGAGCAAATTCTGGGCGCCTGGGACGAGGAGCTCGCCAAGTATGCGGTAAATATCCGTCACGGCGCCGGGGTGACCGCGATATCGGGTGAGCGTGGCTCCTTCGCGCTGTCCCTCGCCGGCGGCGGAACGGTCAACGCCGAAGCGGTCGTGCTGGCAATCGGGCTTCAGGGCAATTTGCGCAAGCTCGGTGCTCCCGGCGAGAGTCTGCCCATCGTTCAATACCAGCTCGACGATCCGAAGGAGTATGAAGACGAAACCATCGTCGTCGTCGGCGCCGGAGACGCGGCGATCGAGAACGCGCTCGGGCTCGCCGAGCAGAATCGGGTCATCCTGATCAACCGCAACGACGAGTTTGCGCGCTGCAAGGAAGGCAATCTGTCGCTCGTCCTCGCTGCCATCAAGGACGGGAAAATCGAATGCCGCTACGGTACGTCGGTAGCCAACGTCGAGATGGTCGAGACCAACGGCTGTCCCGCCCGGTTCAACGCCAAGACTCCGGATGGCTTGGAGCACATCGGTTGTCACCGCGTGATCGCGCGCCTGGGGGCGGTCCCGCCGCGCAAGCTGGTCGAGGGGTTCGGGGTCAATTTCCCCAATAAGGACCCCGCCGCGGTGCCGCAGCTCTCCGAGACCTACGAGTCGAACGTCAAGGGCCTCTATATCGTCGGTGCGCTGGGTGGTTACCCGCTGATCAAACAGGCGATGAATCAGGGATACGAAGTCGTCGAGTCGATCATCGGCAATCATGTCGAGCCCGCCGACGAGCCGCTGCTCAGGTCCAAGTTCGCCAACTGGGCGCACGCCACCAGCGTGGCCGAGGCTCTGGCCATCACTCAGCGTAACGTGCCGCTCCTGGCCGGCATCACGACGCTGCAGCTGCGTGAATTTTTGCTCGACAGCGATGTGCGAACACCCGCCCCGGAGCAGATCCTCTTTCGTCGCAACGACTATACGAACACCTTCTTCACCATCGTCGAAGGCGAGGTCTTCGTCGAGATCAGCGCTGAGAGCGAGGATAGCCGGTGGATCCGCCTGGGCGCCGGATCCTTCTTCGGCGAGCTTGGCTTGATTTCCGGGCGCCGGCGCGCGGCCACGGTGAGAGCGGGCGAGGGATGCGTGCTGATCGAGACGCCGCGGCGGTCCATCCTCAAGCTGATCGCCTCGGTCGATTCGGTACGCAAAGGCGTCGATGCCGTTTTTCTGCGGCGTGCGGTGCGGTCCTACCTGTCCCAGGATCTGCCCGACGACGATTTCAATATGCTGCTGGCGGGCGCGGAGCTGAAAAGCTTTGCCTCAGGGGCGACGCTGTTCGAGGAAGGAGCGGCGCCGGACGGGCTCTACCTGCTTCGGCGCGGCTCGGTCACGGTTTCACGCAAACTCGGCGGGCACGAGGTCGTGCTGTCGTATGTCGCGGCGGGCAACTACGTGGGCGAAATGGCGCTCCTCACCGACGCGCCTCGAATGGCGACGGTGCGTGCCGCAGTGGCCGCCGAGGCCATCGTGCTCGAAAGCACGGCTTTCAAGCAGGTGATCTCGCGCCATCCGAAGCTACGCGAGGAGCTCGAGACACAGTTTCTGGCGCGACTGAAGTC
>JALZAO010000164.1 GCA_030948305.1 Pseudomonadota bacterium | reverse complement strand
GCCGTTGGCTTCCCGCAAGGTCATGCGCCAATGACCGTTTTCGCGGCGACCGGCGACGAGCTTGGTGTGGGTGCGAATGTCCGCGCCTTTTTCGCGAGCGGAGATCGCGTTGAAGACGACCAGACGTGAGTCGTCCACGCGCGCATCGGCGTAGACAAAGCCGCGGTGAAACGTGCTTTTCAAGCCCGCGCCCCATTTGCTGGTCGAGAGCTCGACACCGAAGGATGACGGCAGGCTCTTGCGGCCGCCGAGATGGTCATACAGGAACAACCCCGCGCGTATCATCCATGCGGGCCGCAAATGCGGCTCGTGCGGCAGCACGAACTGCAGCGGCGTGATGATATGCGGTGCGGCGCGGAGAAGCACTTCGCGCTCGGCCAGGGACTCGGCCACGAGCCGAAATTCGTAGTACTCGAGATAGCGCAGGCCGCCGTGGATCAGCTTCGTGCTCCACGATGAGGTATGCGACGCCAGATCGTCTTTTTCGACCAGCAGCGTGACGAGGCCGCGTCCCGCCGCATCGCGCGCAATACCCGCGCCGTTGATACCGCCGCCGACAATGGCGAGATCGTACATGGCTTGATAGGGACGTGGCATCGATTGCGCTCGCTCGGTAGCGCATCTTACCGTAGCGGACGAGGCGGTCCGTTTACGCTAACATTGCAACTCCTCCGCCTCTCTTTCGCTCTCTAGCCGCTATGAAAATCATGCCCGAAATCGACTCGCTCGTTCCCGAAATGAAGCAGTGGCGGCATCATATCCATGCGCATCCCGAGACGGCTTTCGAGGAAACCGGGACCAGCGCGTTCGTCGCCGAAAAGTTGCGTTCCTTCGGGCTCGAAGTGCACACCGGCATGGCCAAGACCGGCGTCGTCGGCGTGCTCCGCGGCAACGGCGGTGCAGGGAACGGTGACGCGATCGGACTTCGCGCCGATCTGGACGCGTTGCACGTGCATGAGCGCTCGGGCGTGCCTTATGCGTCCTTGCACGAAGGCAAGATGCACGCCTGCGGTCATGACGGTCACACGACGATGCTGCTCGGCGCGGCCAAGGCGCTCGCCGGCAGGAAGCGCTGCGACGGCACGGTCTACTTCATCTTTCAGCCTGCCGAGGAAAACGAAGGCGGAGGCAGGGTGATGGTCGAGGAGGGGCTGTTCGACAAGTTCCCGATGCGCGCGGTTTACGGCATGCACAACTGGCCGCGCAAGCCGCTGGGCTCCTTTGCCATGCGCGTGGGTCCGCTGATGGGCGCCTACGACATTTTCGAGATCGTCGTCACCGGCAAAGGCGCGCATGCGGCCATGCCTTACACGGGCAAGGATCCAATGCTCTTCGTCGCGCACGTCATCAATGCGCTGCAGACCATCGTCGCGCGCAATCTGCACCCTCTCGACGCGGGCGTGGTCAGCGTCACGCAGGTCCACGGCGGCGATACCTGGAACGTGATTCCGGAGGAAGTCGTCCTGCGCGGAACCGTGCGCTCGTTCAAACGCGAAGTGCAGGACACAATCGAGCAGCGGATGCGCTCCATCGTCTCAGGCGTCGCGGCGACGTTCGAGATGTCGGCGACGCTGCGCTACGAGCGCCGCTACCCGGCGCTGGTGAACGCCGAGGCTGAAACGCAGCACGCGGTCGCGGCGGCGACGGCGATCGTGGGCGCCGACAACGTCGACACCGACCCGATGCCGGAAATGGGCAGCGAGGATTTCGCGTTCATGCTCCAGAAGAAACCCGGCTGCTATGTCTGGCTGGGAGCGGGCCGCGGGCCCGACACACCGAATATTCACAGCCCCCACTACGACTTCGATGACGACGCGCTGGCGATTGGTGCGAGCTATTGGGTGACGCTGGCCGAGCAGCAGTTGAACCTGGTGTCGCGCTAAAGGCGTTCGTAGCCAGTCAACGCTCGCTCAGTCGGCCGGCGGCTGACCGGCGTGCGCCGCAGATCAATCGAGCTGGAGAAGCTCGCGTGTGTGATGAGCGATCATCCGCTCCTCGTCCGTCGGAATGACCCACGCGGAGACGCGTGCCGTCTCCGGGCTGATACGCGGACCGTCCCCCTCATTCGCTTTCGGGTCGAGCTCCACGCCAAGCCACGCAGCATCGCGGCAGATGCGTTCGCGAATCGCCACTGAATGTTCGCCGATGCCGCCGGTGAACACGAGCGCGTCCAGGCCGTCGAGCGCGGCCACCATCGAACCCAGCTCGCGACGGAACCGATAGACGAAGAGATCGATGGCCGCTTGAGCGCGCGGCGAGTCGCTGGCGAGCAGGGTGCGCATGTCGCTCGAAATGCCTGAGACGCCGAGCAAACCCGACTCCTTGTAGAGCAGCGTCTCCAGCGCGCGGGCATCCAGGCCGAGCTCATCGATCAGATACAGGATCACACCCGGGTCGAGGCTTCCGCACCGGGTTCCCATCATGAGGCCGTCGAGCGCGGTCAAGCCCATGGTGCTGGCGATGCTTCGGCCCTCCCTCATCGCGCACATGCTCGCGCCGTTCCCCAGATGAGCCACGATGACGCGGCCGTGCGACAGCGCCGCATCGAAATCCGCCAGCACCGATGCTATGTATTCGTACGACAGCCCGTGAAATCCGTAGCGCTGCACGCCGCAGTCGGTGATCGCGTGCGGTAGCGCAAATACCTGCGCAATCGGCGGCTGCGTCCGATGGAATGCCGTATCGAAACACGCAACCTGCGGCAGCGACGGCGCATACGCGGCGATGACCCGCATCGGCGCGATGTTGTGAGGTTGATGCAAGGGCGCAAGCGGGATCAACCGCTCGAGCGCGGCCAGCACGCCAGAATCGACCTTCACCGGCACAGTGAAATCGCGCCCGCCGTGGACCACCCGGTGGCCGACCGCGGCAAGCGGCGTGGCTGCCAGCTCGCGATTCAGAAATTCGAGCAGGTGAGTCGTCGCGTCGCCGTGGCTCAATGCGCCGCCGCCGCTCCATTCCTCCTGGTGCACGACCTGATCGTCGGCGTCCGTCGCGATGAACGTGGGCGAGCCCTGAAGACTTTCGATCTGACCGCGCAGCCGAGGCCGCGCATCACCCTGCGCGTCGGTATAGAGCGAGAACTTGACGCTCGACGAGCCGGCATTCAGAACAAGAACTCCTTCGGCGCGCTCAAGCATGGTGCCTATCCCCGTTCGGCGCGGCTTCTTCGATCGTCGAAGTAAGTTCGCGCGAGGTCAGCGCCGCGCGGTACGACGCGCAGGTTGCCGGACTATCCGTACCGCCGCTCGCGCTCGTGCGGGTGTGGGGAGCCGCTCGCGGAAATCGTGCAGCAACGCTCGCTGGCGATCGTTGAGCGGCATCCCGGTTTCGACCCGGTCGAGGTAGGCGCGCGCGATCTTGCGCTCAGCGCGCGTGCGAATGAGCCGCGGCAGCGAGCGACGCGCACGCTCCGGTTCGAATTCGGTGACGATGGTTTCCTCGTGCAGCAGCCGGCGAACCTCGTCTTCCGACATCGGCTTGATGCCACGCGCGGGTGCGAGGATCTCGCGCGCACGCGCCATTTGCGAGAGCTCGCGGGTTCCCCCGCCTTCCTTGGCGAGCAGCAAAGCCATTCGCGTCAGACCCTCCTGCAAATCGCCGTCCTCGAGCGTGTCGAGCACCTGGCGCACGGCAGGAATCTGACGCGGATCAAACTTGAAGTCGCGTCGGATTTCCGCGCGCTGGTCGGCCATCTGCAGCGACATGAGACTCCCATATACCTGGTAAAAGGTCGCTTCGCGCGCCGCATCGCGCAGATCGCGATACAGATCCAGCGACGCCGCGATCAGATCGGACGCCAGCTTTTCGCTTTGCCGTATCCGGTTCGATTCGGCTGCAGGCTTTCGGCCCGACTTGGCGGAGAATGCAAGGTACGGCAATCCCGCGAGCATCGGGTTCTTGTCGGAGAACATCCAGCGTTGCACACGCAACGGATGAAACGCGCGCGCAGCCTTCGCCGCCCATTCCGGAACCATCTCGCGCAGCATCGGGCGCACGAGCAACTCATAGGCGCGCTCGGTCAGCTCCGATACCGCGGCGACGGCCTCGAACGGCTTTTCGTCCATGCGGTCGCCCTTCTGCAAGTGTCGAAGCTCCTCTACCTTGCGCTCCGCAAGCGACACTTCATACGCGGTCGCTCCGTCGAGCCCGACGGCCTCGTGAATATCCATGCCGTACAGGCCGGGCGGCAGCTGCTGGATGTACTTGAGCACCTCGATGATCTGTGCATGCTCTTTTTTCGCCACCGCGCCCGAGACGAAGATCCCGAGGTGGCCGATATCCTCGTGGACCAGTCCAACAATCGTCTGGCCGTTGGCTTTGATTTCGTCGCTGTTGCGGTAGACGTCCGCGATCCAGTTGAACGCCTGTTGAGGCGGCGTGATGTTGTCACCCATCGAGGCGAAGATGATGATCGGCGACGTGATCGACTTGAGATCGAAGAAGCGCCCGGGCCCGAGCTTGGCTTCGCCGGCAGCCAGCTTGTTACCGACGAACAGATTGTCGACGATCCATCGGATCTCTTCGTCGTTCATCAGGTAGTACCCGCCCCACCAGCGCTCGAAATCGAGGAATCGCTCGGGTTCGGTATCGATGTTTTCCCACAGGTGGTAGTACTTTCCCCACAGCGTGTTGGCTGGATTCAGGCTTTCGAAGTTTTGCGCCAGGTGCGCGCCGTCGAACTTGCCCGCGCCGAGATCGCTCGCGAGCAAGGATGACCATGCCCCGCCCATGAGGCCTCCGGCATAGCGCATCGGATTCTCGCCGTCGTTGCCCGACCAGTACGACATCGGCGCGCCGTTGAGCACGATCGCCCCCACAAGCTCGGGCCTGCTGGCGGCGAGAAGCATCACTGCCCAGCCCGCCTGGCAGTTTCCGACCAGTACCGGCCTCGCGCTCTTCGGGTGCCGCTCGCCGACCATGCGCACG
>JALZAO010000163.1 GCA_030948305.1 Pseudomonadota bacterium | reverse complement strand
GCAAGGCATGGATGATCGCTTATGATGCCACGCACCGGCGACCTTATCAGGAGTGCCGTTACTTTTTCCAGGAGGCCTAATGAAGCGTTGGCTATTCTTGTCGGCAGGCGGCGCGCTCGCTGCGGGTGCGATGACGGTGGCGCATGCCCAGTCCGCCGTGGCGCGCCTGGAACCGACCAAGGGCAACGCCACGGCCGGCTCGGTCACCTTTACGCAAAAGGGCGACAAAGTCGTCATCGAGGCGAAGGTTTCCGGCTTGACCCCCGGCGGCCACGGTTTTCATATCCACGAAAAAGGCGATTGCAGCTCGGGAGACGGAATGAGCGCGGGTGGGCATTTCAATCCCACGGGTAAGCCGCATGGCAATCCGAGCGTCCCGGATCACCACACCGGCGACCTGACGATGCTTGTCGCCGATGCTTCCGGCGATGTGTCATTGTCGATGGAGCAGGGTGCGATGACGATCGGCAGCGGCGCCACCGACATCGTCGGCAAGGCGGTCATCGTGCACAAGGATCCGGATGACTACACGACGCAGCCCACCGGCAATTCCGGCGCGCGCGTTGCATGCGGCGTGATCGCCAGGAACTGATGCAATTGCCCGGTGCGACGCCGGTTTGCCGCGTGCTGCGAAGTCTCTCGCAGCTTGCCCTCCTGACCACGCTTGCGAGCTGCAGCAGTACGAGCGTGCCCAGCTGGAACTTTGCCGACATCATGCCCAAGAGCGGCGCCGGCGCGGTCGCCAAATTGTTGCCGAAGAACGGCAGCTCGGTCGGCGGCACCGTGACGTTCGTGCAGCGCGGCGGCAAGGTCGTGGTCGCCGCGGTCGTACACGAGCTCACGCCCGGGCCGCACAGCATGTACATCCATGAGGTAGGCAACTGCAGCTCCCCGAATGCGGCAAGCGCCGGCAAGGTGTGGCAGCTGGTCGGGGCGGCGCCCGGAAGAGCGCGCAGCGGCAATCTGCCTGAGATCGTGGCGGGTAGTCAGGGAAACGCCAGCGTCGTGGCCGATCTGAGAGGGATCACGCTGGGCGACGGCAGTCCGCTCGACATCATCGGCCATGCTGTCGTGGTCCACGGCGGTGTCGATCTCGATCCGCGCCCCGAGTTCGGCGTTCTAAACGGCTGGCTGGCCTGCGGCGTCATTCAACGCCAACAACCGGGCAACACATGGGGTTTTTGAACGATAGAAAGATACTGATCACCGGCCTGCTCTCGAGCCGCTCGATCGCCTACGGCATCGCGCAGGCATGTAAGCGCGAAGGCGCGACGCTCGCCTTCACCTATGTCAACGACGATCTGCACGAGCGCGTGCGGAAGCTCGCGGCGGAGTTCGGGAGCACGCCGGTTTGGCGCTGCGACGTTACCAGCGACGACCAAATCGCCGCGCTGTTCGAGTCGCTGCGTGGCGAATGGGGCGGGCTCGACGGTTTGCTGCATGCGATCGCATTTGCGCCGCGTGAAGCGCTCGCCGGCGATTACCTAAACGGACTGACGCGCGAGGCATTCGCGGTTGCCCACGACGTCAGCTCTTATAGCCTGGCCGCGTTGGCCAAGGGCGCGCGGCCGTTGATGCAGCAGCGCCACGCTGCGATCGTGACGCTTACTTACCTGGGCGCCGTGCGTGCCATTCCCAACTACAACGTGATGGGCCTGGCCAAGGCGAGTCTCGAGGCCAACGTGCGCTATCTCGCGCAGTGCCTGGGGCCGGAGGGCATCCGCGTCAACGGCATTTCCGCCGGACCGATCAAGACGCTGGCCGCCGCGGGCATCGCCGGCTTTTCCAAGCTTCTGCATTTTGTCGAAAAGACCGCCCCGCTGCGGCGCAATGTAACACTTGACGAGGTCGGCAACGCGGCCGCGTTTCTGCTTTCCGACCTCTCCAGTGCCATCACCGGCGAAGTAACCTACGTCGATTGCGGATTCTCGACGGTCGCCGCGGGCATGGGCGAGGAGTAACAACGCGAAAGTCAGCTGCGTTTGGTCGTGGCATGGATGCGCCGTCGTGCGCCTGCACGGCGATTGGGCGCCGGCCGGAATAATGGAATGATGGGATGACCACGACCGGCGGACGCTTCGACGCCGTCATCATCGGCGGCGGCCACAACGGGCTCGTCTGCGCCTGCTATCTGGCCAAGGCAGGCTTGTCGGTTGCGGTTTTCGAGCGTCGTGCGATAGTTGGCGGCGCGGCGGTGACCGAAGAATTCCATCCCGGATTTCGAAACTCCACCGCGAGCTACACCGTGAGCCTGCTTCATCCACGGGTGCTGCGCGATCTGCGGCTCGCGGAACACGGACTCCGAATTGTCGAGCGCCCGATGTCGAACTTCCTTCCCTTGTCGGCGCAGAGTTACCTGAAGGTCGGCGGGGGATCGATCGGCAACGCCGAGGGCAACGCGGTCAGCAACTGCGCGGCGACTCAAGCCGAAGTCGCGCGATTCTCGGCCAAGGACGCGGAAGCACTCCCGGCCTATTACGCCATGCTCGATCGCGTCGCGGATGTGCTGCGCGAATTGCTGCTCGAGACTCCGCCCAATGTCGGCGGCGGCGTGCACGATCTTTTCCAGACGTGGAAAGTCGGCGGGCGCCTCAAGCGCCTGGGGATGGCCGAGCGCCGCGATGTGCTGGATCTGTTCACCAAAAGCGCGGGCGAGATCCTCGATCGCTGGTTCGAGTCCGAACCGATCAAGGCCGCGCTGGGCTTCGATTCGATCGTCGGCAATTTCGCCAGCCCCCATACGCCCGGCTCGGGCTATGTGCTGTTGCATCATGCGTTCGGCGAGGTCAACGGCAAACGCGGGCAATGGGGCCATGCGCTCGGCGGCATGGGCGCTATCACGCAGGCGATGGCGGCGGAGGCGATCGCTCGCGGAGCGACACTTTCCACCGACGCCGCGGTGTCGCGTGTGCTGTGCGCAAATGGCCGCGTCTACGGCATCGCGCTTGCCGACGGCTCCGAAGTCTTGTCCGAGCGCGTGATCGCGAACGTCAATCCCAAGCTCCTGTATCTGCAACTCATCGACCGGGAAGCGCTCGATAGCGACTTCCTGCGGCGGATCGAGGCTTATCGCTGCGTCTCGGGGACCTTCCGCATGAACGTCGCGCTCGACGCGCTGCCCGATTTCACCTGTCTTCGCGGCGACGGAGTGCATCTCAGGTCAGGGATCATCATTGCGCCTTCGCTCGCCTACATGGAGCGCGCCTATTTCGATGCGCGCCTCTGCGGATGGTCGCGTGAGCCCATCATCGAGATGCTCATTCCATCGCTGGTCGACGATTCGCTCGCTCCGGCCGGCAAGCATGTGGCGAGTCTTTTCTGCCAGCACGCCAATCCGCAATTGCCGGACGGCGCGTCGTGGGATATGGTGAAACAGGAAGTCGAAGAGCTGATGATCGCCACGGTCAATCGCCACGCGCCGAATTTCGCGGCGAGTATGATCGGCCGGCGTGCGCTGTCGCCTCTGGACCTCGAGCGCGAGTTCGGGCTGATCGGAGGAGATATCTTCCACGGCTCGCTCGCGCTGGATCAGCTGTTCTCGGCGCGCCCCGTTCTGGGCCACGGGCACTACCGCGGGCCGCTGAAGGGGCTGTACATGTGCGGCGCGGGGACTCACCCGGGAGGCGGTGTCACCGGCGTGCCCGGACATAACGCGGCGCGGGAAATTCTTCGCGATGCGCGCCGCAAAATGGAATGAGTCGCTCGGCCGCCAAGTTTTAAGATCCGCTGCAGGCGAAGATGCAGCGGACAGTCGAATAAGTCGAAGTCAGCCGATAAGCCGGGTTCTGTTACGGGGCGCGCTTGTAAGCACACCCTATGGCCGTCATTCGTCTAGGCGTCGCGTTGCCGCGACGCTCGAGCCACCTACCCGCGGACTAAGCGAGCAGCCTTGGATTGAATCTTTTCGTCCGCTTACTTGGTGTTGCTCCGGATGGAGGTTGCCGCGTTTCACCCGCTCCGGACCTGGCGTAAAGCCAGACCGGGGCGACTCGTCTCTGTGGCCCTGTTCCTCGCCTTCGTCGACCGCTCGCGCGATCGGCTTATTGCGGCTGGGCGTTACCCAGCATCCTGCTCTGCGGAGCCCGGACTTTCCTCTCCCCGCACTGGCTTTCACCGGCGGGCAGCGACGGTCTGGCTGGCTTCGGACGCGAATGGTAGCACGGCGCGCCGGTGCGTTTTCGCGCCTCGATTCGCTAGCGGCGCGAGCTACCCGGCGCGGGCCCCGCGTAGCGCGGATCGACGGGGATTTGCGAGTCGACGCTCGCGGCCGATGCGCGACGCATCTCATTCACGAGCGGGTTGAGGAGGCCGCATCGAGGCGCCAGCGCATCGTTTCTCCTGCGCGCAGAGGCACCACGATGTCATCGCCGAATGGATACGTCGGCGGAACGACCCACGCTTCTCGCTTGAGCGTGATGGTCGCCGTGTTGCGCGGCAGGCCATAGAAGTCCGCGCCGTGGAAGCTCGCGAACGCTTCGAGCCGGTCGAGCGCATCCGCGCCATCGAATGCCTCCGCGTAGAGCTCGATCGCGGCGTGCGCGGAATAACATCCGGCGCAGCCGCATGCGCTCTCCTTCGCGTTCCTGGCATGCGGCGCGGAATCGGTGCCGAGAAAGTATTTGGGGCTTCCGCCGGTCGCTGCGCGCACCAGCGATAGTCGATGCGCCTCGCGCTTCAGTATCGGCATGCAATAGAAATGCGGCCGCATGCCGCCGGCGAGGAGCGCGTTTCGCGACCATGAAAGGTGCTGTGGCGTGATCGTCGCGCCGACGTTGGCGCCTGCCGCGTCGATGAATTGTGCGGCTTCCGTCGTGGTTATGTGCTCAAGAACGATTTTCAGTGCCGGAAAATCCCGCACTATGCGAGAGAGCTGCCGATCGATGAACACGCGTTCGCGATCGAAAATGTCGACATCGGGGTCGGTAACCTCGCCGT
>JALZAO010000162.1:4284-4970 GCA_030948305.1 Pseudomonadota bacterium | reverse complement strand
AGACGCCTTCGCCGCCACGTTTCACTGGAGCCACGCTGGCGATCGCGATGAGCTGAATCTCGCGTCGCCGCTGGGCCAGACCGTTGCCCGTCTGATCGGTGACGCGCACGGCGTCCTGTTGCAGACCGCGGACGGCAAAGTCGAGGCCGCCAGCGACTGGGCGACGTTGACCTCGCGCGGGCTGGGCTGGGCGCTTCCCGTCGAGGGCCTGGCATTCTGGATTCAGGGCGCACCGAGAAAGGATGCGCCGTTCACGGCCGAAGCGGGCGACGATGGTGCGCCAGGCGTCTTGCGCCAGGACGGATGGACCATCGTCTACCAGGCGTTTACCAAGGATGCAGCGGGCGTTTCGCGTCCGGCTCGGATGACGCTCGACTACCCCGGGGTCGAGTTGAGGCTGGTCATCGATGCGTGGCAGTAATGGCGACGCGAGCGAATTGACACGTGACAGCGAGTCCGCGAAAATGTCAGTCTTTTCCGAGGGCTACGGCCGCAACGATCTGTGACCGGCGGCGGTTGCGCGTTTCCGGAGACCCTCGATATCGTCACCCGCTTGGGTCGTTTGCCTAAAGCGATGTCGGCCTTCAAGAATTTCGGACGTGACAGTTCCCTTGGGGAGTCGCCAAGTGGTAAGGCACCGGATTTTGATTCCGGCATTCGTAGGTTCGATCCCTACCTCCCCAGCC
>JALZAO010000162.1:0-4274 GCA_030948305.1 Pseudomonadota bacterium | reverse complement strand
GTGCGATGGCGTTTGAACGCATGCGGATCTTCACCGGCAACGCCAATCCGAAGCTCGCGGAAGCGGTCGTCAAGCACATGGGCATCAGCCTCGGCCGATGTATCGTCGGGCGCTTTTCCGACGGCGAGGTGATGGTCGAGTTGCTGGAAAACGTTCGCGGACGCGACGTTTTCATACTGCAATCCACCTGCGCGCCGACCAACGACAACCTCATGGAAATCCTGGTGATGGTCGATGCCCTGAAGCGGGCTTCGGCCGGAAGGATCACCGCCGCGATCCCATATCTCGGATACGCCCGCCAGGACCGCCGTCCACGCTCGGCACGGGTGGCGATCACCGCCAAGGTCGTCGCCGACATGATAACGACCGTCGGCGTGGACCGCGTGATGACCATGGACCTGCACGCCGATCAGATTCAGGGTTTTTTCAATATCCCGGTCGACAATATCTATGCGACGCCGGTATTGCTGGGAGACCTTTGGAAGCAGAACTACGAGAATCTGCTCGTCGTCTCGCCGGACGTCGGCGGAGTGGTGCGCGCCCGGGCGATCGCCAAACGCCTCGACTCCGACCTCGCGATCATCGACAAACGTCGCCCGAAAGCGAATGTCGCCGAAGTCATGAACATCATCGGTGACGTCGAAGGCCGTTCGTGCGTGATCATGGACGACATCGTCGATACCGCCAACACGCTCTGCAAAGCGGCCGCGGCGCTGAAAGAAAACGGCGCGCAGAAAGTGATCGCGTATTGCACGCACCCGGTGCTGTCGGGCGGCGCCGTGCAACGCATCGCCGAATCGCAGCTCGATGAAATCGTCGTCACCGACACCATTCCTCTTTCCGACGAAGCGCGGGCGTGCAAACGCATACGGCAACTTTCCTGCGCTCAACTTCTTGCGGAGACGATGACCCGGATCTCCAACGAAGAATCGGTGAGCTCGTTGTTCACCGAGTAGGGCCGTGCTCCTTGCGGCGACGCGCCTCGCCCGGCGCCTATCATGCGGAAAGCATGAGCCGGGACTATCCGTTGCCATACGCGGACGGCCGATCCGCGCCCGACCGCGTTGGGGTTTGCACCGGCGGTACGAATTAGGTTACAATTCAAGGCTTTCCCGCTTATTCGCGCAAGCGGCATGTCGCCATAGCGGACGACCGTCGGGCCGGTGAACGTCCCCGGAAGGCCGCAGACAAGGAGCTTTTCCCATGCAACAGTCGCCGCAGTCGTCGCAACAGTCATTCACCGCATTCGCGCGCGAAAAGGAAGGCCGGGGCGCGAGCCGCCGGCTTCGCGTGACCGGGCGGGCTCCCGGAATCGTCTACGGAGGCGCCGACAAGCCGCAGACCATCGAGCTCGATCACAACGCCTTGATCCACGCGCTGAAAAAGGAGGCGTTTCATTCGACCATCCTGACCATGACGCTCGGCGAGACGACGCAGCGCGTCTTGCTGCGCGACGTGCAAATGCACCCGTTCCGTCATGAAGTGCTGCACATCGATTTCCTGCGTGTCGACGAAAAGCGCAAGATCCGGATGAAAGTGCCGCTCCACTTCGCCAACGGCGAGATTTCCCCGGCGGCTTCGACCGACGCGATCATCAGCCACGTGCTGACCGAGCTCGACGTCTCGTGCCTGCCCAAGGATCTGCCGGCGTTCATCGAGGTGGATCTTTCGACGCTCGCGGTCGGACAGTCGATCCACGTTTCGGATCTGACCTTGCCGGCCGGAGTGACCGCGGTGACGCGCGGCGGCGAGAGCCCGGTGGTCGCGACCGCGATCGTGCCGCGAGTGATCGCTGAAGTCGAAGAGGTCGCCGCGGTGGTTGAGCCAGGTGCCGTCGTCGAAGGCGCGCCGGTGGAAGCCGGCAAGGCAGGGGAGAAGGTGCCCGAGAAGGGCGCCGAGAAGGCTCCGGAAAAGAGTGCGGAGAAATCTTCCGGGAAAAAGGACGACAAGAAGTAGCCCGTCGTCCGCGAGAAGCAAGGCCCGCCTGGCGGTTCCCGGCGGGCTTTTTTGTTGGAGCCGGCGTGATACACAGGTACAGCCATGACATTGCGTTTAATCGTCGGCCTGGGTAACCCCGGCAGCGAATATCGCGCGACCCGGCATAACGCCGGCGCGTGGTTCGTCGAGCGCCTGGCGCAGGCCGCAGGCGCGTCACTCGGGATGCAGGCGAAGTTTCAGGCCATCGTCGGCAGCGTGCGCGCAAGCGATGGCGTCGACCGGCGATTGGCGTTGCCGCAGACCTTCATGAACCGAAGCGGCCTGGCGGTGTCCGCGCTGGCGCGTTTCTATCGGATCGCGCCCGAGGAAATCCTGATCGCGCACGACGAGCTCGACCTGAAGCCCGGCGTCGTCAAGCTCAAGCAAGGCGGCGGCAGCGCCGGTCACAACGGACTCAAGGACATCGTCGCATCGCTCGGCACGCCCGCCTTCTGGCGGCTCAGAATCGGCATCGGCCACCCGCGCGAGGGTGCGCTTTCGGAGCAGGAGGTCGCGGACTACGTTCTTCACAGGCCGCGGCTGGAAGAGCAGCAGGCGATCGACGATGCCATCGTCCGCGCGCTCGCGATCTGGCGCTGGCTCGAGGCCGGCGACACCGAGCGCGCGATGCACGAGCTGCATACGGTGCCGAAGGCGCCCAAAGCCATCGAGGCAAGCTCAACTCTGGGGATCGAGCCCGCGGCCTCAAACAAGCCGCCTGCACCACCGGCTTCTTCGCAAGACAGGTCGAATAGCTCCAACGACAAGGGGTCGAAGCCGAAATGAGCCTTAGATGCGGGATCGTCGGGTTGCCCAACGTCGGCAAGTCAACGCTTTTCAACGCGCTGACCAAAGCCGGGATCGCGGCCGAGAATTATCCGTTTTGCACCATCGAGCCCAACATCGGTATCGTCGAGGTGCCCGATCCGCGTCTCGCACCCCTGGCCGCGATTGCGCGTCCTGAGCGTGTTCTTCCGGCGACGGTCGAATTCGTCGACATCGCGGGATTGGTCGCCGGCGCATCGAAGGGAGAGGGCCTCGGCAATCAGTTTCTGGCCACTATCCGCGAGACCGACGCGCTCGCGCACGTCGTTCGCTGTTTCGAGGACGACAACGTCGTCCACGTCGCAGGCAAGATCGACGCCGTCTCCGACATCGAGACGATCAACACGGAGCTGGCGCTGGCGGACCTGGCCACGGTGGACAAACAGCTTGCCAAGCACGCCAAGGCGGCGAAAGCGGGCGGAGACAAGGAGTCTCAGCGCCTGGTCGCCGCACTGGAGAAAGTCGGCGCGGCGCTGAACGAGGCGAGGCCCGCACGCGCGGTCGATCTCTATCCCGAGGAGCGCGCGGTGCTCAAGCCGCTTTTCCTGCTGACGATGAAGCCGACCCTGTACGTCGCCAACGTGTCCGAGCATGGCTTCACGGATAACCCATTGCTCGCAGCCGTCGAGCAATACGCGCGGCGCGAAGGCGCGCCGGTGGTCGCGATCAGCGCGGCGCTCGAATCGCAGATCGCGGACCTGGAGCCCGAGGATAAGCGGATCTTTCTCGCCGACATGGGGCTGACCGAGGCCGGGCTCGATCGTCTCGTCCACGCGGGCTACAAATTGCTTGGCCTGGAAACTTACTTCACCGCCGGACCGAAGGAGGTTCGCGCGTGGACGGTCAAGGGCGGCAGCACCGCACCGCAAGCTGCCGGCGTGATCCATACCGACTTCGAAAAGGGTTTCATTCGCGCGGAGGTGATCGCCTACGACGACTTCATCGCCTGCAAGGGCGAGCATGGCGCCAAGGATGCGGGGAAAATGCGCCTGGAAGGCAAGGAATACGTCGTGCGCGATGGCGACGTTATGCATTTTCGCTTCAATGTCTAAGCTAAAGCTAAGCAGGTACGCCAAAACACTAATCGTCAAAACGGTCCGAGAAATCCAAGCGGCTCAAAACGCGGACTCTACGAAGCAACAACGGGCACTACTATCGGGGGCAGGTCACCCCATCGGATCGCCGCCGCGGTCCACAGGCGCGAGCATCTGTTATCGGAGGCAACACCATGGCTAAGGGAAAGGACGCGACCAGGACGAGGATCGGGGTCTCCGAGAGTGCCGGCGACGTGAGCTTGCGCAAGCAGGCAGAAGAGGTGCTGCTGAAAGCGGGGGCCCTGCAGCGCGCGATCTTCAACAGCGCCAACTTCTCGAGCATCGCCACCGACGCGAAAGGCGTCATTCAGATCTTCAATGTCGGCGCCGAGCGGATGCTGGGCTACACGGCCGCCGAAGTGATGAACAAGATAACGC
>JALZAO010000161.1 GCA_030948305.1 Pseudomonadota bacterium | reverse complement strand
CGACCCGCAACTTGGTGGCGACCGACGCCGCCTGGCCGTTGACCTCGCCTTTGAGGCTGACCGGGTACGGCCAGCGTCGCTGGGCCAACGCCTGCAACGGTCCCACATCGCCTTCCAGCGCCACCGCGATTTCACCAATCGTGCCGCGAAAGCGCGCGCTGACCGGAGATTCCGCATCGCGTGCATGAAGCGACAGCGTATCGATGGTGATGTTGGTGATCTTGCCCGACCGACCGTCATGAAAGCTCGCGGTGCCGTGATCGACGGAGAGATCACCGATGGCGAAGGCGTTGACTCCTCCTGTCGGCGACGGCTCCGCGCCAGCGTTCGCGGCGCGGGAGAATTCCCAGTTGCCCTTCCCCGCGGCATCCGTTTCCAGAGCGATGACCGGATCGATGAGCTTGAAACGCACAATTTCGAAGCGACGCTGCAGGAGCGGCAACAGCTTGACCTGTGCCTCCACCCGCTTCGCGGTCAGCATCTGCGCTGACTTGCCCCATTCGGCGTTGCTCAAGCTCACGTCATCGATCAGCAGCTCGGGTTCCAGCGAAAGCTTGAAGTCGATGCTGCCGCGGATGACCAGGTCCCGCCCGGTGGCGTCCTTGACGCGTTTCTGAATGGGAGCAATGAAATCGTTGAGATCGATCGTCCGGACCGCGATCGCGACCGCGATGATCAGCAGAACAAGGAGGCCGCCGAAGGCGGCGAGGATTCGCCAGAACAGGCGCATCCTCTAATTGTAGCCGCGCAGGCGGACCGTTACGACCGTCGCTGGATCCCGACAGTTTCCCGCGACCTCGTCAGCGCAAAGACGCGTTGAATTTCTCCAGCGCCGCAACGCCGGGAATCAGCTCCTTTTCACGCAGCTCGTTCAAGGGCGTGTCGACCGTATTCAGCGACGCATGCATGTCAGCTGCCTCGCTGTTCAGATACAAAAGGCCGGTGACGACCTCGCCCGCCTCGCGGCGCTGCTGAAGGTAGTTCATCGCCCCGATCCTGTCACCCGCCTCATAGTCTTCGTGCAGCTTGCGCAAGCGCAGCACCGAGCCGTCATGTTGCACGACATCGCGCACGCTGCCAGCCGCATACTCGGCGGTAATTTCAGTGTGCTGCGGCATGAAGTCGAGCCGGTTCACGGCCTTGTTGTGCTCGCGCACGAAATCGTAACTCTTGGTCGAGCCAGGATGATCATTAAAGGCAACGCACGGGCTTACGACGTCGATGAAAGCCGCGCCACGATGACTTACAGCGGCTTTGATCAGCGGCACCAGCTGCGTCTTGTCGCCGGAGAAGCTTCTCGCGACCAGCGTCGCACCGAGCTGCAGGGCCAGCATCACCATGTCGATGGGCTCGTCGTTGTTGATCGCCCCTCGCTTGGCCTTGGACCCTTTGTCCGCCGTCGCCGAAAACTGTCCCTTGGTCAGACCGTAAACGCCGTTGT
Source organism: Pseudomonadota bacterium (assembly GCA_030948305.1). Taxonomy (GTDB): domain Bacteria; phylum Pseudomonadota; class Gammaproteobacteria; order Burkholderiales; family Casimicrobiaceae; genus PALSA-1003. The sequence goes on along the minus strand of JALZAO010000161.1, from coordinate 3,535 downwards.
TCTCGACGATGTAAACCATGTTGACGCTGCGGCGCATCGAATGCGCGAACTGCCCGAGGCCGATCGATGCCGAGTCGCCGTCACCCGAGACGCCCAGATAGATCAGGTCGCGATTGGCCAGATTGGCGCCGGTCAGCACCGATGGCATGCGCCCGTGTACGCTGTTAAAGCCGTGCGAGTTGCCCAGAAAATACGTCGGCGTCTTGGACGAGCAGCCGATGCCGGAAAGCTTCGCCACGCGATGCGGCTCGATGTCGAGCTCGAAGAACGCCTGGATGATCGCGCCCGAGATCGAATCGTGTCCGCAGCCGGCGCACAAGGTCGAAACGCTGCCCTCGTAATCGCGATGGGTGAACCCCAGCTTGTTCTTCGGAAGCGCGGGATGGTGCAGCTTGGGCTTGGTGAGATAGGTCATGGCGAGCTCATGGCGCCACCTTGCGCAACGGAGTTACGTTGAACATCGACAGCTTGTCGCCGATTTCGCCGATGATGAAGCGGGCCGTGATCGGTGTGCCGTCGTAGTGCAGCACCGGCATCAGCTTCGCCGGATCGACCACCAGCTCGTTGACCAGAAGCGAGCGCAGCTGGGCGTCACGGTTTTGCTCAATGACGAACACCTGCTCGTGCGCCGCGATGAAATCCGCGATGGCATCGTGAAACGGAAATGCGCGCACGCGAAGCGTGTCCACGTGGATCCCCTGCGCGGCTAGCGTCGCCAGCGTCTCGTCCATTGCCGGACCCGTCGACCCGTAATAGATGGCGCCAAAGCGCGTCGCCTGGGGTGCGCTTCGGACGATGGGCGCCGGCACGTATTGCTTCGCCGTCTCGAACTTGCGCAGCAGGCGCTGCATATTTTCGACATAGGTCGCGCCATCCTCGGAATAGCGCGCGTATCGGTCCTTGGTCGTGCCGCGGGTGAAAAACGATCCGCGCTTGGGGTGCGTCCCGGGGTGGGTGCGGAACGGAATGCCATCGCCGTCGACGTCCAGATAGCGCCCGAAGTCTTTACCCGCCTCGAGCATCTCGTAGGTCATCACCTTGCCGCGATCGTGCGAACGCCTGGCGTCCCAGGTCAGCGGCTCGCATAGCCAGTCCTGCATGCCGATGTCGAGGTCGAGCATGACGAAGATCGGCGTCTGCAGGCGGTCGGCGAGGTCGAAAGACAATGCGGCGAAGTCGAAAGCTTCCTTGGGGTCTTCCGGAAACAGCAGCACGTGCTTGGTGTCCCCGTGCGATGCGTATGCGCACGACAGGACGTCCGACTGTTGCGTGCGCGTCGGCATGCCGGTCGACGGCCCGCCGCGCTGGACGTCGAACAGCACCGCCGGAACCTCCGCGAAATAAGCGAGGCCGATGAACTCCTGCATCAACGAGATCCCGGGGCCCGAGGTGCATGTAAACGAACGCGCGCCGTTCCACGCCGCGCCGATCACGATGCCGATCGAGGCGAGCTCGTCTTCGGCCTGGATGATCGCGTAGCGTGCCTTGCCGGTCGCGGGGTCGGTGCGAAACTTCCGGCAATGACGCGTGAAGGCCTCGGCCAGCGATGACGAGGGTGTGATCGGATACCACGCCGCAACCGTGGCGCCACCATAGACGCAGCCGAGCGCGGCCGCGCTGTTACCCTCGATGAAAATCCGCTCGCCGACGGCGTTGGCGCGCCTGACCCGGATACCCAGCGGATAGTCCAGGTTGTTCTCGGCATAGACGCGTCCCATGTGCATCGCGTGCACGTTCGGCTTGAGCAGCGCTTCCTTGCCCTTGTATTGCTCGCCGATCAGCTCGGCGATTTCTTCCGGCTCGATCTCCAGCAACGCGGAGAGCGCGCCGATGTAGATGATGTTCTTGAACAGTTGCCGCTGGCGCGAGTCGGTGTACTCGCGGTTGCAGATTTCCGTCAGCGGGACGCCGATGACGGTGATGTCGTCGCGGAACTTCGACGCCGGCAGCGGCTTGGTCGAATCGTAGAACAGGTATCCGCCGGGCTCGATCTCCTTCAGGTCCTGATCCCAGGTCTGGGGATTCATCGCCACCATGAGGTCGACGCCGCCGCGCCGGCCGCGCCAGCCCGCTTCGCTGATCCGCACTTCGAACCAGGTGGGCAGGCCCTGGATATTGGAGGGAAAGATGTTTCGCGGCGCCACGGGAACGCCCATGCGCAGAATGGCCTTGGCGAAGAGCAGGTTGGCCGATGCCGAGCCCGAACCATTGACATTGGCAAACTTGACGACAAAGTCGTTGACGCGCTCGATCGGCGCAACACTGGGCTTCATTCGGCCGCGTCTCCCAGCGGAATGGCGCGTCTGGGACGCGCAACCGGTCCGGAATGGCATCGATGGTCGGCGAGCCTCAAATCGAGGTAGAACTTTTTCATGTCCCAAGCCCCCGTCGGGCAACGCTCGGCGCAAAGACCGCAATGCAGGCACACGTCTTCATCCTTGGCCATGATGCGGCCGGTCTTGAGCCCGTTCGCGATGTAGAGATCCTGCGTCAGATTGCGCGATGGCGCGTTCAATCGCATCCGGAGCTCGGATTCGTCGCCGTCGGCGGTGAAGGTAATGCAATCCATCGGACAGATATCGACGCAGGCGTCGCATTCGATGCAAAGCTTCGACGTGAACACGGTCTGCACGTCGCAATTGAGGCAGCGCTGCGCTTCCGCGAACGCCTGCGCCGCGTCAAAGCCGAGCTCGACCTCGACCTTGATGTTCTTGAGCGCGATCGAGACATCCTTGAGCGGCACCTTGTAGCGCTGATCGTTGGAGACGTCGTTGTCGTAGCTCCATTCGTGGATGCCCATCTTCTGCGACATCAGGTTCACCAGCGGAGGTGGCCTCTTGAACAGGTCCTCGCCCTGGCAGAAATTGTCGATGGAGATGGCGGCGTCGTGGCCGTGCGCGACCGCCCAGATGATGTTCTTGGGCCCGAACGCAGCGTCGCCGCCGAAAAAGACCTTCGGCTGCGTCGACTGCAGAGTGGTCTTGTCGACGATGGGCAAGCCGTACTTGTCGAACTCGACGCCGGCGTCGCGCTCGATCCACGGAAAGGCATTTTCCTGGCCGACGGCGATGAGCACGTCGTCGCAGGCGATATGAATTTCAGGCTCGCCGGTCGCTACCAGCTGGCGCCGGCCCTGCTCGTCCTTGGTCGCGGCAACTTTCTCGAACATGACACCGGTCAGACGGCCGTGTTCGTGCGTGAACGACTTGGGCACGTGGTAGTTGATGATCGGAATACCCTCGTGCATGGCATCCTCCTTTTCCCACGGAGAAGCCTTCATCTCGTCAAAGCCCGAGCGCACGATCACCCTGACGTCGTCGCCACCCAGACGGCGCGAGCTGCGGCAGCAATCCATCGCGGTATTGCCGCCGCCCAGGACGATCACCCGCTTGCCGATCTTGTCGATGTGTCCGAAGGAAACGCTCGACAGCCAGTCGATGCCGATGTGAATGTTCTTTGCCGCTTCCTTGCGGCCGGGCAGATCCAGGTCACGACCTCGCGGGGCGCCGCTGCCCACCATGACCGCGTCGTAGCC
>JALZAO010000160.1 GCA_030948305.1 Pseudomonadota bacterium | reverse complement strand
CCATCGAGTGGTATGACTTCTTCCTCTACGGCGTCGTTGCAGGGATCGTGTTCAACAAGTTGTATTTCCCGGCCGCCGATCCACTGGTTTCGACCCTTCTGGCGTATACGACGTTCGCCGTCGGATTCGTGGCGCGGCCGCTCGGCGGCGTGCTGTTCGGTCATTTCGGCGACCGCATCGGGCGCAAGAGCGTGCTGGTGCTGACGCTCATGATCATGGGCATTGCCACCTTCCTGATCGGGCTCCTTCCCACCTACGCCCAAATCGGCGTCTGGGCTCCGATCCTGCTGCTGCTGATGCGCGTCCTTCAGGGCATCGGCCTCGGCGGAGAATGGGGCGGTGCAGTGCTGATGGCGTTCGAATATGCGCCGCCAGAAAAGCGCGGCTTCTTCGCGAGCATTCCACAGATCGGGCTGGCGATCGGTCTCTGCCTTGCTTCCGGGTTCGTCGCGCTCCTCTCTTCGCTGCCCGAAGCCGATTTCATGGCATGGGGCTGGCGAATCGCGTTCCTGATCAGCATCGTGCTGGTCGCGGTCGGCCTCTACATTCGTTTGCGCATCCTCGAGACTCCCGAATTCGTGAAAGTAAAGGAGAGCGGACAGCAAGCGAAGATTCCGTTCGTCGACATGATCCGCCAGTACCCGAGAAACGTCGCACTCGGCATGGGGGCGCGATATATCGACGGAGTATTTTTCAATGTGCTCGGGGTCTTCGTCATCGGCTATCTCGCCAACACGCTGAAGATTCCCCGTCAAACCGCGCTGCTCGGCGTCACCTTTGCTGCGCTGGTGATGATCTTCACCATTCCGTTTTTCGGCAAGGTTTCGGACCGGATCGGCCGCCGCAAGACCTACGCCATCGGATCGGTAGTCACCGCACTTTCGTCCTTCGCCGCGTTCTATTTCATGACACCGGGCGTCGACAAGCTCACCTTGTGGCTGGCGATCATCGTCCCCTTCGGTGTCCTGTACGCGTCGGTGTACGGTCCCGAAGCCGCATTATTTTGCGAGTTGTTCGACCCTCGCGTGCGCTATACCGGGATCTCGTTCGTGTACCAGTTCTCGGGGATCTTCGCGAGCGGGATTACGCCCATTATCGCCACTGCTCTGCTCGCGCGGGGCGGTGGTCAGCCGTGGCTGATCTGCGCTTATGTGCTGTTTGCCGGCGTCGTGAGCGCGATCTGCACCTTGCTTATCCGACCGGTCCAGCCTCAAAAGCTCAACGCCTAGGGGGTTCGGGCGTTCCTCGCAAGCGTGCACGAGCGCGTCCGATGACTGCCGGTACATTCGACTTCATCATCGTCGGCGCGGGCTCGGCCGGCTGCGTATTGGCGAACCGACTCTCCGCCGACGGGCGCCATACGGTGCTTCTGCTGGAGGCCGGGCCGCCCGACACCTATCCGTGGATCCACATTCCGATCGGCTACGCGAAGACGATGTTCAATCCGAAGGTGAATTGGTGCTTCTACACCGAATCCGATCCCGGGATGAACGGCCGCAACATCTATTGGCCGCGGGGCAAGACTCTCGGCGGCTCGAGCTCGATCAACGGTCTCATATCGCTGCGCGGCCAGCGTCAGGATTACGATGGATGGGCAGCCGCTGGCAATGCCGGTTGGGGCTACGCCGACGTGTTGCCGTATTTCAGGCGGCTCGAGCACGCTCCCTTCGGCGATCCGGCTTTTCACGGCGTCGACGGTCCGCTCTGGTGTTCGCCGATCGGCCGCAAGCATGAGCTGATCGAGGCGGTCATCGAAGGTGCGGGCGAGCTTGGCATTCCGCGCAATGACGACTTCAATGGCGCGGAGCAGGAAGGGGCGGGCTATTACCATTTGTCGACCAAAAGGGGCTGGCGATGCAGCACCGCCACCGCCTATTTGAAGCCGGCCCGAAGCCGCGCCAACCTCCGCGTCGAAACCCACGCGCGCGCGACCAGGATCGTCTTTGAAGGCAGGCGTGCCGACGCGGTCACCTACCGCTATCGCGGTGAGGAGCGCACGGCGCACGCGCGCCGCGAGATCCTCCTTTGTGCCGGGGCGCTGCAAAGCCCGCAGTTGTTGCAGCTATCCGGCGTCGGTGCGCCATCGCTGTTGCGCCAGTTCGGCATCCCGCCGGTGCATGAGCTTGGCGGCGTCGGCGAGAACCTTCAGGACCATCTGCAGGCACGAGTCATTTTCCAATGTACTCTGCCGATCACCACCAACGACGATCTCATGAGCTGGTGGCGGATGATAAAGATGGGCATCGAGTATCTCGTGACCCGCGGTGGACCGATGGCGATCGGCATCAATCAAGGCGGGATCTTCGCCCGAGCGATGGCGGGCGCCGTCACGCCCGACGTACAGTTTCACGTCGCGACGCTGTCGTCCGACATGGCTGGCTCACCGACACACCCGTTCTCGGGTTTCACGATGTCGGTTTGCCAACTGCGTCCCGAGTCACGCGGTCACGTTTGCATCCAGTCGAACGACCCGCTCGAGCCGCCGGCGATGCAGCCGAATTATTTGTCGACGGCGAAGGATCGCAGCACGCTGGTCGCCGGGATCAGGCTGGCGCGCAGGCTCGCCGCGACGCGGGCGCTCGCACCGTACGTGAAAGCCGAATACCGACCCGGACCGGCGGTACGAAGCGACGATGAGCTCCTCGAGTTCGCGAAAAACACCGGCGGAACGATTTTCCATCCGAGCGGGACCTGCAAGATGGGCGACGTCAAGCGCGATTCCCTGGCCGTGGTCGACAGCGAGCTCAAGGTTCACGGCGTGTCTGCCCTGCGCGTGGTCGATTGCAGCATCATGCCCGTACTCGTCTCGGGCAACACCAACGTGCCCGTGGTCATGATCGCCGAAAAGGCCGCGGATCTCATCCTTGCGGCGGCTAAACAAAACTGAGCGACACTAGCGCCGCGCTACCGATTCCGTTCGAGGACCGTCATGCCTTGCTGCCACGCCGATTTTGCGTTGACCGATTCCAGCGACCGGGCGTTCACGGTCGGCATGCCGACGTTCACGTTCGGAGCCGGTTGTCTGGCCGAGGCGGGAGAGCAGGCGCTGGAACACGGACTGAAGCGCGTCGCGCTGTTTACCGACAAAACCCTGCACAGCTCCGTTCACGTCGCCACGGTAAGCGCGTCGCTGCGCACGGCAGGCGTCGACTCCGTGATCTATGACGAGATCTCGGTCGAGCCCACGACCGCATCGTTTCAGGCCGCGGCGCGCTTCGCGTCGGAGGGAAAGTTCGACGGTTACGCCTCGGTCGGCGGCGGTTCCGTGATGGACACCTGCAAGGCGGCGAACCTGTACGCGACGCATCCGGCCGACTTCATGTCCTACGTCAATGCGCCGATCGGCGGCGGGCAGAAGGTTCCGGGTCCGCTCAAGCCACATATCGCCTGCCCAACGACTGCGGGGACCGGATCCGAGACCACGGGCATCGCGATCTTCAGCCTGACCGAGATCAACGCCAAGACCGGCATCATTTCCCGGCGGCTGATCCCGACGGTGGCCTTGATCGATCCGACCGTGACACTGACGCTACCCGGCAAGGTCATGGCGGCGAGCGGATTCGATTGCATGAGTCACGCGCTGGAATCGCTCACCGCGCGGCCCTGGCCCCGACGGCTCAATCCGGCGCGCGGCATCAATCGGCCGGTGTCGCAGGGTGCCAACCCGTTTTCCGACGCGCTCGCCGGCGAGGCGCTGAAAGCCGTCGGAAAATTCCTGGTGCGCGCGGTCAACGACGCGAGCGACATCGAAGCGCGAACCGAGATGATGTTTGCCGCGACCCAGGCCGGCATCGCGTTTAACGCGGCCGGATGTCATCTGCCGCACGGCCTGTCCTATCCCGTGTCAGGCCTGACACGGGATTTTCACCTCCAGGGCTATCCGGCGACCAAGTCGCTGGTGCCGCACGGCATGGCGGTGGTGCTCAACAACCCCTCGGTGTGGCGCTACACCGCGTCGTGCTCTCCTCAGCGCCACCTGCACGGCGCAGCATGCCTGGGCGCCGAGACGCGCGATGCGCTGCCGGAAGACGCGGGCGAAGCGCTCGCCGGGCGCGTTATCGAGATGATGCGCGCTACGGGCATGCCGAACGGGCTTTCTGATCTTGGCTTCACCCTCGCCGATGTCGACGCGCTGGCCACCGGATCCGAGCCGCAGTACCGAGTGATCCGAAACGCACCCAAGGAGGTCTCGCGCGAGGACCTGAAGAGTCTGTTCACGGCGGCAATGAGGTATTGGTAACCACGATCCATTCGGCCGGATGCCGGATCAAAACGTGTTGCCGACGAGGAGGCTCTCCCTGGGATCGGACTGCTTCGGCGTTGGGTAAAACCAGCGCGCGAGGAAAGTCGCCGCGAGTGCCGCGATGATCTCCACAGCGACAAAGCCTCCAACGTCAGAAGGACGAATGCCTGTGAAGGTATTCGTCGCGGCTCGCGCCAAGGTCACCGCTGGATTCGCAAATGAAGTCGAGGCGGTGAACCAGTAGGCGCCGGTAATATAAGCGGCCACCAAGCCGCCGACCCATTTCGGACCCACGCGGGCGCCAAGCCAGATCGTCAACATCAATCCGGCCGTCGCAACAGCTTCGCTCCACCATTGATTTGGGCCTGCGCGCGCGTGCTCCGATGCGGTAAACAGCGGCAAGTCGAACATCAGATGTGCCGCGGCGACGCCGGCGTAGGCGAAGACGATCTGCGTCGACACATAGGGCAGCACGTCGCGCCAGGCGAACTCGCCTGCGGCGGCAAACGACAAGGTCACGGCGGGATTGAAGTGAGCACCGGAGATGGGGCCGAAGATGGTGATGAGGACCCAGAGGCCGCAGCCCGTCGCGATGCTGTTGGCCAGCAGCGTGATAGCTGCATTGCCGGCGGCCAGTCGCTCGCCCATGATCCCGGAACCGACGACGACGGCGAGCAGGAACGCCGTGCCAAGCGCTTCCGCGGCGAGGCGGCGTGAAAGGTTCATTGCTTGCCGATGTCCTTGAGC
>JALZAO010000159.1 GCA_030948305.1 Pseudomonadota bacterium | reverse complement strand
GGGATGTCCTCATCTTCTGCTGACGCCTCATATCGCCGGCGTCACCCGCGAATCCAACGTTCGCGTCTCGTCCATGATCGCGGAAAAGGTCGCCGCGGCGCTCGAGCGCCATCGCGCAGACGTGTGATTTCTGGGCCGCAAGCCGGGGCGCGGCGTGGGTCACTGCCGCCGCGTTCGACGACAGACGACGCTCGCTGATCGTGTCATGCCGCGCCTGAGCCTCGAGCAATTGCACGAGCTTGCGCAACGCGCGCTGGCGCGCGCCGGCGCCGACGCGACGATGGCGTCGACGACCGCGGACGCACTCGTCTACGCTGAGGCGCGCGGTCTCGCCTCCCATGGCGTGACACGGGTCGCGCAATACGCCGCACACCTGTTAAACGGGCGCGCCGACGGGAATGCGCAGCCCCGCATCGTCGCGAGCAGAGGCGCCGCGGCATTGATCAGCGCCGCGAGCGGGCTCGCGTATCCGGCGTGCGCGCTGGCGGTCAAAGAGGCGATCGCACGCGCGCGCGAGTTCGGTGTCTCCCTGGTCAGCGTCACCGACAGCCATCATTACGGTGTCGCGGCCTTTCACCTGGCGCCTGTCGGCGCTGCCGGCATGGTCGGCCTTGCCTTGTCGAACTCGCCCGCCGCCATGCCCGTCGCGGGTGGCAAGCGCCCGCTGCTGGGAACCAATCCCATCGCCGCGGTGTTTCCCCGCGCGCACGGTGTCCCACTGCTGATCGATATGTCCTTGTCGGAAGTCGCGCGCGGCAAGCTCGTCATGGCGGCTAAGGATGGCAGGCCGATTCCGCTCGGATGGGCACTCGATGGGAAGGGCAATCCGACGACTGATGCGCGGGCGGGCCTCGACGGCAGCATGCTGGCCATGGGCGGGACCAAGGGCGCAATGCTGGCACTCGTCGTCGAGCTCCTGGTCACCACGCTCACCGGCGCGGCGCTGAGTTTCGAGGCGTCGACGCTCTTTATCGACCAAGGCAACCGGCCGCGACTGGGCCACGCCTTTCTGGTCATCGATCCGGGGGCGCTCTCGGGCCGCGGCGTGTACGACGAGCGCATCGAAACCTTAATTGCGGCGATGACCGTCGAGGCCGGAGTACGCCTGCCCGGCGAGCGCCGCGAAGCCCTGACGCGGAGCGCAAACCTCGACGGCATCGACATTTCGTCACAATTGCACGATCAGCTGATTGCGCTCGCCGGTTGATCGAAGGCGCATCGCGCCGAAGGTGAACAGGACGAGGATGAAACGCCGGTCGTCACGCGACCTTGACGCCGAGCATCATGCCGCCGTCCTCGTGCTCGAGGTTGTGGCAATGGAACATGTACGTTTGCGGGCCGGCAAACGGCATCGCGAAGTCAATCGCGATCTTCACGCTTTCGCCCGGCCAGACCAGCACCGTGTCCTTCCAACCGAGGTCCGTCGCCAGGCGCCCGCGATCGTCGATCTTGAGCGCCGCGATCTGATCGGGGCTGGTCTGCCGCTCGAGCACCTGGAAGTGGAATCCGTGCAGGTGCATCGCGTGCGGCATGCTGTTGAAGTAGTTTCGGATCAGCCAGGTCTCGACGGTGTCGCGCTTCACTTCGATCGGCGTCTCACCCATCGCGAACACGCGATCGTTGATGCGCCACTGGCCCTTGGAAAAACCAAGTCGCAGCGGCCGCTCGCTCACCTGGTCGACGTTGATCGCCGAAATTCGTGACAACTCCGCCGGCGGTGCTGCAGGGCTGGAAATCCGCTTGCGAACGCGCAAGTGCAGCAGCGATCTGACAACACCTTCGGGGAAAGCGCCGCCGTGCTCCATCCCGGCATGGCCTGGCGCCAGCGCGTCGCCGCGTGCCGGCATCGCGTGGCCCATCGCCGCGTGGTCGATCGGTGCCTCGGAGGCGGCACTCATCTCCATGTGCATAGGCTCGAAAGCGCGCGTCTCGAGGATCACCGTCTCGCCCACAGCGGCGTCGGACAAATCGACGAGGATGTCGATGCGCTCTGCGGAAGCCAGAAAGACCTCGTCGCATGATCGCGGCGCGGTCAGCAGGCCGCCGTCGCCCCCGATCAGGACGAATGGCAGCGGCTTGCCATCCGCAGTGCGAAGTCCCAGGCGATAGGTTCGCGCGTTCGATGCATTGAGCACTCGAAAGCGGTAGACGCGGCTCGCGACATCGAGGTGGGAACACGCGCCGCCGTTGATGAATACGGCATCGCCGAGCAATCCGTGCATGCTGTCGGTGTCGCTGGGCGCATAGTCCGAGCCGGGGCGCCGATCCTGTATGAGCAGGGGGATTTCGTTTTTTCCCGGGATCAGATCGAGCGCCGCGCGCAGCCGCCGCTCCTCGTCGTCCTCGACCTCGATCAGGCCGAAGAGTCCGCGATAAGTCTGCTCTGCGGTGCGGCCATGCGGGTGCGGGTGATACCAGTAGAGCGCGGCGCGATCGCGCACCCGGAAATCGTAGGCGTAGCGCTCGCCCGGTGCCGCCAGCATCATGCCGCCGCCGTCGTTACGCGAGTCGACTCTCAGGCCGTGCCAGTGCACGATGGTCGGCTGGTCGAGTTGGTTGACAAGCTCGATCCGGACCCGCTGCCCGGTCTTGAAAGCCAGCGTCGGATTACGATATTCGCGACCCTTGTAGGTCGCGAGATAAGCGAGGGTCAAAGCGGCTCTGCCGCGCTGGCGGCTCGCCGCAACCGGCGCCGCGCGCAGCGAGATGACTTCGCCGTCGCCGGGCGCGAGGCGCCCGAGCCAGCCGGCGCCGGCGGGCACGAACAGCGGTCGGGAAGCGGCGTTCGCCGCACAATAATCTTCGCCGGCACCAGTCGCCGCCAGCGATTTGGCGTGCGCACGCCGCATGCTGCCAGGCATCGCCACCCAGGTCAGCGCGCCGAGCGCCTTCAGAGCACCCCTTCGTCGCATGTTCATTAGCTCAATCGATACGGAAGAAAGAGCCCGTCCGATGGAATCGTGTGCTCCATTATCGTTCAATCGCCGCGGCCTGGCGGCCGATGGCATAGCGCACGCCGATCCACAGGGTGCGCGGCGCGCCGACCGCGCGAAACTGTTCCGACACCGGTTCGAGCCCTAGCGCCGGTCCGAAAGTGCGAGCGGGTCCGGTAAACGCGTTCGCCCCGAGCAAACCGAAATTCTGATAGCGGCGGTCGAACAGATTCGCTGCGCTTGCAAAAATCTGCAACGCGGCAGTCGCCTGGAATCGGACATCCAGATCGGCCACGGTGTAGCCGGGAATGCGCCCGCCCGCGTCGCGATTGTTTTCGTCGCCGTGCGCGAACTGGCTGGAGGCGAAGACGACACCCGCGCCTACCGCCCATCGCGCGTCGACGTCGAGGTCGGCGCGCAGCTTGAGCGAATCCGCGGGGATACCCGGGATGCGGTCGCCCTGTTGCACGCTGATGGCGCCGTTTTCGTCGGCGGACGAGTTGTTCGGGCTCGCCGCGATAAAAGACGATCGGAAGGTGGCGTCGATATGGCTGTAGTGGAGGCTCAGGTCGAGACTTCCGAGATGCGCGGTGCCGGCCAATTCCACGCCCTGCCGCCGCGTGCGCCCGACGTTCTGGAAAAAGCCCGCGTTGATCGCGCCGCTGCCGCTGGCGATGAACTGGATGTCGTCGTCGAGATCGGTACGATACGCCGCAACTGCCCATTCGAGTTGTGCGCCCCACCTGCCACGCGCGCCCGCCTCGAACGTATGCGAGACGACTTTCTTGAGCGGTGGGTCGGCGAGGAAGATATTGGGCAGCTTACATGGCGCCGCGGCGTCGGCGCATGTCAACTCGACGGGAGAGGGCGCGCGCATGCCTTCGTTGTACGTCGCGTACGCCGTCATCGAGGACGATGGCTTGTAATTGATGCCGATTGCCGGAGCAAAACGCGCGAACGTGAAATTACCGTTGAGCCTGGCGTCGCCGCCGCTGCGATCGGTGATCCGAATCCGCGCGTGGTTGTAGCGACCGGAGAGCGACAAGGTCCATTCATCGGTGATCGCCAAGGTGTCGGCAAAAAATGCGCCCAGATAGCGATTCGTCGTGTCGACATCGGTTTCGCGCGCGTAGTCGCCGAGAGCAATCGTATCCCGATTGTCGGAAAAGTTCGCCGGCTGTGACTGTTGCGTGAACCGCGTGTCACCGGAATCCACGCTGACACCGAAGACGAACTGATTCGCTCGTCGCGCAATGTCGCCCGTTTTCGTCAACTGTAATCCGGCACCCCAACTCTTCTGATCGGTCTGCGAGCGATCATTGGTCGCCTGATTGAGCTGCGACAGGCCGGTGCCCGGATCGACGGCGCCGTATTCGTTGTTGACGTTGCTGCTGAGGTTGTCGTTGCGATAATGGCGGAAGTAGGCGTTGCCGCCGAGCAAGTTCGAATCGTTCAGAAAAGCGCTACCCTTCGCCGCGAGGAGGGCAAGCCGGTTCCGATTCGTGTCCGGGAAGGTATATGCCTGCCGGGGAATGTCCAGAAACGACACGGGCAGCGTCTGTGTACCCTGCAGCGTATTGTCGGCAAAGGTCATGCTCAGGTCGAAATCGGAGCGGTCGTTCTGAAATCCAGCCTTGCCGAAAAACTGTCGGACATGGCTGGGATTGTGCTCTGCCCAGCCATCATCCTCTGCGACATTGCCGGTCGCAAAATAATCGATACGGTCGCTCGCGCCACCGTATTCGAACTGCGCGCTGCGTCGCCCAAACGAACCGGTCGACAATTCCAGCGCCGCGCCCGGATATTGCGCGCCGCTCTTGGTATACACCGCCAGCGCGCCGCCAAGCGTGTTGAGCCCGAACACCGGATTCGATCCCGGGATCAGCTGAATGGTCGAGATTGCGGAGCGCGGCAGCAGATCCCAGTTGACCACGTCGCCAAAGGCTTCGTTGATGCGCACGCCGTCCTGAAACACGGAAATGCCTTGCGGCGTGCCAAGCAGCGGGGACGCGGCGAAACCGCGAAAGTTGAGGTCCTGCTGGTAGGGATTGCCCTGTGC
>JALZAO010000158.1 GCA_030948305.1 Pseudomonadota bacterium | reverse complement strand
TTCGGATTGCCGGTCGAGCCCGACGAATAGAGCCAGAAGCAGACGTCGTCGGCGGTCGTCGGCGCCGCGGACGCATCGTTCGATTCATGGCCGATCCAGTCCTCGAAACGCAGTACACGCAGCTCTGTGTCCGCCTTCCCGGACACGATCAGGTGCTCGAGCTCTCGCAGCTTCGCCTTCAGGGGTTCCACCATCGGCAGCAACGGTGCCGAAACGATGACCGCGCGGGCGCGGCTGTCGGAAATCAGGTACTCGTATTCGGCCGCAGTGAGCAGCGTGTTGCACGGAATCGGCACGACGCCTGCCTTGATTGCGCCAAGAAAGGCCACCGGAAAATCGATGGTGTCGTGCAGGAGCAGGACGACACGATCCTCCATGCGCATGCCGAGCTGTCGCCATGCGTTGGCGCAGCGGTTGACGCGTAGGCTAAGCTCGCGGTAGGTATACGAGCCCGCATCGTCGATGAAGGCGATGCGCTCCCCGCGCCCCGCAAGCAGATTGCGCTCGACCAGATCGAGCGCAGCGTTGTAGTCGCGCGGAATGTGGATGTGCGGCGGCGAGACCGTGTGGTCCGCGCTTGCGAATTGGAGAGCGTCAGCGGCCATGGCCCGCGCTCCGACCGGCGGCCGCGAGGTGGTCACGAGAGTCAACGGTCAAGGTCATGACTTCAACGGGTGCAAGGCGGCATTCTGTGACGCAGCAGCCTCAGCGTCGAGCTCCTTGCGGACTTCGGCGATCCACTCCGGAAACCATTCCAATGCAACGTCTTCGGGAAGCGTCCCACCGCTTGCGTTGTGCTCGAATACCGGTCCAAGTCGCGTCGCGCCCAGGCCGCCAAGCGCCTCGTCGAAACGCTTGCCGCCGAAGCAAAATGTTCCCACATGGGTGCTGTCACCAAGTGCAAAGACCCCGTATCGGACACCCGAAAGATCCGGCCGGGCAGAAAGCAGATCGGCGTACAGTGCCTTGGCATTGTCGGGCACCTCGCCCTGGCCATACGTCGACGTGCAGATCAGAAAAATGCCGGGTCGCTCGAACACGCGATGGTCGAGCCCGTCCATGAGCATGAGCTCTATTGCCACGTTTTCATCGCCGAACGCGAGCTCCAGCTCCTGCGCAACGAGCTCTGCGGTGCCGGTCATGGTGCCGACGAGGATATGAAGCTTGATCGCCAAGGGAAGCGCGGAGGGTGCGGCGTCGTGCACTATACGACATTCGCCGGTACCATGATGGCCTGCCCCGCGCTAGCCGGCGAGAGCGTCCACTACCGCCGCACCCGAAGCGAAACCGCACGCATTTCGAGGAGCCGCCGGACCGGGCCGGGACGATTCCCCTGACGGGCGACAAGCGAGACGACGAATGGTGACTTTCGATACGCATCCCGACCGCTACGCCCACTGGCGGCTGAAGGTCGAAGCCCCCATCGCGACGCTCACGCTCGACGTCGACGAGGATCGCGGCCTGCAGCCGGGCTACAAGCTCAAGCTCAACTCCTACGATCTGGGCGTCGACATCGAGCTCGCCGACGCCCTGCAGCGTCTGCGCTTCGAGCATCCGGCGGTGCGCTGCCTGGTGCTCACCAGCGGCAAGGAGCGCATGTTCTGTTCCGGCGCGAACATCTACATGCTGGGACAGTCGTCGCACGCGTGGAAGGTCAACTTCTGCAAATTCACCAACGAGACGCGCAATGGCTTCGAGGACGCGAGCCGGCATTCCGGCTTGAAGTCCATTGCCGCGCTGAACGGCACCACGGCGGGAGGCGGCTACGAGCTGGCACTCGCCTGCGACGAAATCCTGATGGTCGATGACCGCTCTTCCACCGTCAGCCTGCCCGAGGTCCCGCTGCTGGGCGTGCTGCCGGGAACGGGCGGGCTTACGAGGCTGGTCGACAAGCGCAAGGTTCGCCGCGATCTTGCCGACGTGTTTTGCACCACCATCGAGGGTGTACGCGCCGATCGCGCCATCGAATGGGGCTTGGTCGACGCCACAGCCAAACCCAAGGAGTTCGCGAATGCGTTGACGCGGCGAACGAGCGCGTTGGCCAACGCAAGCGGGGTTCAGGTCAGCGAAAAGGGCATCGTGCTCAATCCGTTGCAGCGCCGCATCGACGCGAGCGGCCTGCATTATCCGAACCTCGACGTGACCTTCGATCGCGCCGCGCGCAACGCGACGTTCACCTTGCGCGCACCGTCCACGCCGGGCCCCGACACTCCGGAGGCCATCGTCGCCGCTGGCGATAGTTGGTGGCCGCTGGCCGCGGCGCGCGAGCTCGACGACGCGATCCTGCTGTTGCGGACCAACGAGGGCGAGCTCGGCACCTGGGTGTTGCGCACCGAGGGCGACCCCGCGGTCGTGCTCGCCGTCGACGGCGTCCTGGAGACGCACGGCGAGCATTGGCTGGTTCGCGAAACCATCGGACTGTGGCGGCGCACCTTGTCGCGGCTGGACGTCTCGTCGCGCAGCGTCTTCGCGCTGATCGATCGCGGCTCCTGTTTCGCGGGCACCTTGTTCGAGCTTGCGCTGGCCGCCGATCGCAGCTACATGCTCGCGCTTTCGGACGCCACGGGAGACGAACCTGCCGCGGCATCGCCGCCGAGGATTGCACTGTCGCCGATGAACGGCGGCGCCTATCCCATGGCACACGGCCGGACGCGGCTCGCGAATCGTTTTTGCGTCGAGACACTGCTTCCGAGTCCCATGGGCAAGCTCTTGTCGGCGCGCGCGGCGCTTGAAGCGGGCTTGGTGACCGCCACACCGGACGATATCGATTGGGACGACGAGATCCGTCTCGCGCTCGAGGAGCGCGCCAGCCTTTCCCCGGACGCGCTGACGGGGATGGAGGCGAGTCTCAGGTTCGCCGGCACCGAGACTATGCAGGCGCGCATCTTCGGCCGGCTTGCGGCGTGGCAGAACTGGGTCTTCCAGCGCCCGAACGCGGTCGGCGAATCGGGCGCGCTCAAGGTTTTCGGCAGCGGCTCGCGCGCCAAATTCGATTGGGAACGTGTTTAGCGTCAGGCGCATCCGATGACGATCGACTACAGCGAAAAGATTCCAAACAACGTCGACCTTGCCGGCGATCGCACGCTGCAGCGCGCGCTCGAACACTGGCAGCCTCGGTTCGTGGAATGGTGGCGCACCATGGGCCCCTCCGATTTCGCCGCCGCCGCCGTGTATCTGCGCACCGCGGTGGGCGTCGACGCCGCGGGCTGGGCCTCGTACGGCCAGGTGCGGATGCCGGACTACCGCTGGGGAATCTTTCTGGCGGACGCCAAGCCGAACCGCACCATCGGCTTCGGCGATGAATTCGGCCAGCCGGCATGGCAGCAGGTGCCGGGCGAATACCGCTCGCCGCTTCGCCGGCTGATCGTCACTCAGGGCGACACCGAGCCCGCATCGGTGGAGCAGCAGCGGCTGCTCGGGCATACCTGCCCGTCGCTCTACGATCTGCGCAACCTGTTCCAGATCAATGTCGAGGAGGGTCGCCACCTGTGGGCGATGGTGTATCTGCTCCACGCGTACTTCGGGCGGGATGGCCGGGAAGAGGCCGAGGCGCTGCTCGAGCGGCACTCGGGCGACCCCGACAAGCCCCGCATCCTGGGGACGTTCAACGAACCGGTTACCGACTGGCTGTCGTTTTTCATGTTCACCTATTTCACCGACCGCGACGGCAAGTACCAATTGAAGAGTCTTGCCGAGTCGGCGTTCGACCCTCTCGCGCGCACCACGCAGTTCATGCTCACCGAGGAGGCGCATCATATGTTCGTCGGTGAGACCGGACTGTCGCGGGTGATCAAGCGCACGCTGGAAGTGATGGCCGAGCTCGGGACCGACGATTCGTTGGCGGTGCGCAATGCCGGAGCAGTCGACCTTCCGACCTTCCAGCGCTATCTCAATTTCTGGTTCTCGTCGTCGCTGGACCTGTTCGGCTCGGAAATGTCGTCCAATGCGGCGTCCGGTTTTGCGACCGGGCTCAAAGGGAGGCCCGACGAGGCGCAATACGACGAGCATCGCTGCGTCGACTCGGTCTTTGCATTGATGACGCCGGCGCCGGATGGAGGCATCAAGAACGAAGATGTGCCGATGCGCAACGCCATGAACGAAGTGTTGCGAACCTCCTACGTTCGCGATTGCGAGCTGGGCTTGAAGCGCTGGAACCGCCAGCTCGAGCGCAGCGGCATCGCTTTTCGCCTGGCACTCCCGTCATCGCGCTTCAATCGCACGATCGGAGTCTGGTCCGCAACATCGTGCGATCTGGCGGGCAATATCATCGCGGCAGACGAATTCGCGCGCAGGCAGAGCGAGTGGTTGCCTTCCGGCGGCGACCGCGAATTCGTGAAGAGCCTGATGCAACGCGTGGTCGATCCCGCCCGAATGGCCGGGTGGATCGCGCCGCCCGAACGCGGCATCAACAGTCTGCCGATCGACTACCAGTACGTGCGTCTATAGCATCCCGATTCGGTGCACGATCCTCGGGTGCGTACCTGTTCGGTGCGGTGAGCCATCGACTTAAATCCTGCGCTACACTCGCGTCATGAGACGGGTGGCGGACCCATCACTCGATTCCAGCATGCTGCCGGGCGCCTGGCGCGCACGGCTCGATCTGGGCTACCGGCGCGATGGCGAGCGCACGGTGCTCACCACGCGCGCCCACCAGGGACCGCTGGTCGTGCAGAAGTCGCTTTATCCGGAAGGCGATGGAGTGTGCCAGAACGTCATCATCCATCCTCCCGGCGGCATCGTCGGCGGCGATACGCTGGCCGTCAATGTCGATGCCGGCCCGCGCACGCATGCGCAATTGACGACGCCCGGTGCTGCCAAATGCTACCGCTCGGGCGGACCGTTTGCATGCCAGCACATCCGCTTGGGCGCCGCAGGTGGAGCGACTCTGGAATGGCTTCCGCAAGAGACAATCGTCTTCGACGCATCGAAGATCGAGCTCGAACTCGCGATAGATCTCGTCGATGACGCGCGGTTCCTGGGCTGGGATGTCGTTTGTCTCGGCCGCAGCGCCGCGGGCGAGCGCTTCGAT
>JALZAO010000157.1 GCA_030948305.1 Pseudomonadota bacterium | reverse complement strand
GCTGAAAGCGCATCGCAAATGCGCGATATGCGTCCAATGTCGCCTGCGTGGCGCCATCCGGCGGCCGCACCAGCAGAACATCGCGGATGAAATCGAACACGCTTGCGTCCGCGTTGCGGCTCTTTTTTCGCGCGACTGCAAGCGCCCAGTCGATGTAACGGCGATCCTGCGCCGAAATGCTTGCTGCCACATAGGTGCGATAGACGGGAAAGCATGCTGCGATTTCCATGAGCGCCTGCCACAGCGTGGACAGGGTCAAGTCGCGCGTGGCGCGGTCGGCGCGGGCGATCCTGCGCAGGCGATTGGCGAGAACCGAGAGCTCTGCGATAAGCGCGGTCTGCATGACCCTGCGTTTGCCGTCATGGGCCGCCTGGCCGAAGCCCGACGCCTCGTCGCCGACGAACGCGCGCCAGGCGCGGTCGACGCGCATCCTGGCGGCGGCGTCGACAAAGACGCCGTTGAGCAGATGGGCGAAGCGATAACCCGTCGTTCCGTGGATGCGCCAGCCCGCCGGCAGCCGCTCGTGCGGCGCCTCGATTTTCTCGATGACGATATACAGCGGCGTTGGATCGTCCCCGCCTCGTGGCTCCTCGCTTTCCCGGCGCGTAAGAGACGCGTAGCGCCGCTGCAGGCGCTCGAAATAAGTCGCGGGATCGTACAGGCCGTCGGGATGATCGATGCGAAGCCCGTGCACCTTACCTTCGGCGGCGAGATCGAGCACGAAGCGGTGCGTCGCTTCGAACACCGCCTCGTTTTCCATGCGCAACGCCGCCAGATCGTTGATGTCGAAGAAGCGGCGGTAGTTGATCTCGTCCGCCGCGACGCGCCAGAACGCGACGCGGTAGGCCTGCGCTTCGAGCAGCCCATGCAGGGTGGCAAAGCTCGCGGCGTCGTCGGGTGTGCCGTTGACGGTTCCGACTGTTTGCTCGATCGACGCGGCCAGAGCGGAGTGCTGACGCAGCAACGCCGCAAGACGCGCCTTGTGCAGTTCCTTGTCGCGGTTGCGCTCGGTCACGTGCGCGGGGTTCAGGTCGTCGCGAGCGGGAAGGCGCCGGAAGGCGGTGGCAACGCTCGCCAACGCGGAAGCCGCCGCCTCGGGGAGCGGGTTGGCCAGCTGGGCGGATCCGGCCAGCGCGAGGTCGAGCAGGACCGAGTAGTCGCGCGGGTCGATGGGCAGGCGGTGCTCGTGATAGTGCACCGCGAAGGCGCCGGTTTCGGTTTCATAACGAAGCCGCAACTCGCCTTTTTCGAGGACGCGTCCATAGTGATCGCCCAGCACCGGCACCAGCACTTTGCCGGCGAGGTCGGGATCGGGCGGGTGCCAGTCGATGTCGAAACGATCCGCGTAGACCGATGCCTGGCCGTTTTCCAGCACGTCCATCCACCACGCGTTATCGGCGCCCATCACCGCCATGTGGTTCGGCACCACGTCGACGATCTGACCCATTGCATGATCACCAAGCGTCTGCACGAAGCGATCGAACGCCGCGCGATCGCCGATCTCGGGGTTGAGCGCCGCGTGATCGACGATGTCGTAGCCGTGCCTGCTTCCGGCGCGAGCACGCAGGTAGGGTGAGCAATAGACGTGACTCACGCCCAACGTGGCGAGATACGGCACCAGTCGCGTAGCGTCGGCGAAGGTGAACTCGCGGTGCAATTGCAGGCGATAGGTGGCGCGCGGCGGGTCGCCTGTCGCGGGCCGACGCGGGCGTAGGCGGCGCAACGTTTCCGTCAGCTCGACAAAGCGCCGGTCGCCCGGCCATTGCTCGATCGCGAGCGGCAGCTTGCGCCGCCAATTCGGATGCGTGTCCACGGTCGCCGGAAGATTGGCCTGCTCGCTCACGCCGAGGACGTCCTCGAGTTGAACCACCAGCAACTGCGAAGGGGTGCGGGCAAGGAACGCCTGCGTGGCCGTCGCGAGCGCTGTTGTCATTGCCGGTGTCGCTTCGGTATCGAGCGGCAACTTATCCGGCAGGAGATCTTCGCGTTGCAGCGCCAGAAGCAATCCGGCACGGTCCTTTTTCCGGGCGTCCAGCTGCTGACCTCGTGTCGCCTTGCTGGGAAAGAGGCCGAGTTCGTCGCGCAAGGCGATGTCCTTTCCCTCCCACCATCCAGCGAGCGTCGGCAAGTCGTGTGTGCTCGCCGCGACCAGCGCCTGCGCGGGATACGTCGAGGGCGATTTGAATTCGCCCGCGACATCGCGCTCGAAATAGAGCAGGCGGTAGGAGAGCACGCCGGCGGCAGCGAGCGCCGTGCGGACCTCCTCGGGAACGGTGCCGAGGTCCTCGCCGATGACCAGGCATCGATGGCGTTGGCTCTCCAGCGCAAGGATGCCGAGCAGATCCGCAAACGGATAGCGCACATAGGCTCCCGCGTCGGCGTCCTTGCCGTCGGCAATCCAGAACAGGCGCATCAGCCCCATCACATGATCGATGCGCAGCGCACCGGCGTGGCGCATATTGGCGCGCAAGGTATCGATGAAAGGTGCGTAGGCGGCGCCGCGCAGACGATCGGGGATCAGCGGCGGGAGGCCCCAGTTCTGGCCGCGCATGTTGAACTCGTCCGGCGGCGCTCCGACGCTTGCGCTCAGTGCGAGAACACGCCGATGGGTCCAGGCTTCGGCGCCGGCGCGATCGATCGACACCGCAAGGTCGACGTACAATCCGACGCCCAGGCGCTTCGCGGCGGCTCGCGCGCGGGCCGCTCCGAGCTGGAGATCGGCCTGCCATTGCAGATACTCGTAGTATTCGACGCGTTCGGCGTGCTCGGTGGCGAAGCGTTCGACCGCGGTAGAGCGCGGGTCGCGAAAGGGTTCGGGCCATCCGGGCCAACCCCGGATCGCGGTATCCCCGGCAAAAAAATTTTCCTGGATGGCTTCGAACAAGGCATGCAGGCGTAGCGCTTCGCTGCCTCGCGCACAGAAGCCGCGGAAGGCATCGGCACGCTCGCTGCCGGGAAGTAGATGCTTCGCGCGAAAATGCTTGTAGAGAAGCTCGAGCACCTGCAACTTGACTCTGGCGACACCGGTGTAATCGACGAGCTCGCTTTTGCGCGGCCGCTCAAGGGCGGCCTGAAACTCGGCCGAGGCCACGAGCGCTCGGGTGCTCTCGGACTCGGCAAAATCGGCGATCGCCTCCACGTCGAGATAGAGAATATTCAGGAACAGCCGGCTCGAGGGACTGTAGGGACTTGCGTGCGCCGGGTCATGCGGAAAGAGGGCGTGCAAGGGGTTAACGCCGACGACAGCCGCGCCTTTTTCCGCCCATAGCCCGATGAGCGTCGAGAGATCGGTGAAGTCGCCGATGCCCCAGTTGCGCTCCGAGCGCACGCCGTAGAGCTGCGCGGCTGCGCCCCAGACCCTGCCCTCTTGGCCAAGCGCGGGAGGCGAAAAGCACGCGACGGGCACCACGATGAGCAGCGTTTCCGCAATGACCGCGCCGGCGGATTGCAACGAAAGGCGGTGATATCCGGGTGGCGGCAGCGCAGGCAGGAGAAGCTCGCGCGCGATTAGGTCAACGCCGTCCAGCGTCGCGCGCTCAACGGCGGCGAAATCACCCGGTGCGAAATCACCGCGCTGCTCAGCCCCTTGTTCCTCGCTGAGGAGCCATTGCAGCGGCGCGGCATCCCACGCCGCGCTCAAGTGAACGCGAAGCCTCGGCTGCGATCGATCGCGCACGACCACCACCGGCGCTATGGTCTCGCGCCAGCGCGCGGCGATGCCGGCAGCGAGCGAGTGTTCGACTTCGCCGTCGGTGGCCGCAGCGATGTCCATCGCCGCGAGCAGCGAGCGCAACGTCGCTTCGGCAACGGCGTGCGGCGTGCCCCACACGTCGTGGTACTCGAGCGAGATGCCGTGAAATTCGGCGAGGCGCGTAAGCGCGCTCATGCGCCGCGCAGGGTGAATCGGACAGAGCAGGACGGTAGCAATTCGTCGCCGGCCTCGAGTGCGACCGGGTGGCTCGCATAGAGCGCTCGTCCCGCCTGCTGCACGATCGCATGTGCCCGGTGGGCGCTGAAATTCGCGGCCAGTTGCAGATGCGAGCCGTCGCCCAGCGTCCAGCGGGCGTACATCAACTCATCGTTCTCGACCTCGAAGCTGCCCGAAGGTGCCGCTCCGCGAAGCCGTGGCGCGATGTGCGCCGCGCGGATACCAAGGCATTCGCGATACAGTTCGCTCCACTCGCGATGGCTGGAATCGTCGGCCTCGCTCCAGATCAGCTTGCTTCGTTCGAATGTCGCCGCGCTGTTCGGATCGGGGATCGTCGCCTGCATCGCGGGATCGGAGAAGCGCGCGAAGCGTCCAAATTCCTTTCTTCGGCCTTGCGTTACCGCCAGCGCAAGCTCGGGGCCGAAATCGCAGAAAAAGAGGAATGGCGTCGACGCCGAGAATTCTTCGCCCATGAACAGGAGCGGCTGGGAGGGCGCGAGCAGCACGCAGGCGACCGCGGCGCGCAACGCGCGCAGATTGGCAATGTGTCCGATGCGCTCGCCAAACGCCCGGTTGCCGGCCTGGTCGTGGGTCTGCAGAAAAGACACGAAGGCGCCCGGCGGCAGGTGCAGCGACGGCTCTCCGCGTGCGATGGTGCCGCGGTACGGGGAGGGTTCGCCCTGATAGCCGAAACCCTCGGTCAGGCAACGCGCGAAATACCATAGTGGCCGTGGGGCGTAATCGGCATAGTAGCCATCCGTCTCGCCGGTCACGACGACATGCGCCGCATGGTGAACGTCGTCGTTCCATTGCGCCGTCGCGTGCAGCGGCTCTCCTTTCGCGTCGCGGCCGAGGTAGTGGGCCTCGTTGCGATCGTTTTCGAGCACCAGATGGACGTGTCGCTCCGCGCCGGGCCCTTCGCGGACGCGTGAGGCGAGCTCGACCAGGATGTCCGGTGAGGATTCGTCGACGATCCGATCCACTGCGTCCAGACGCAGTCCGTCGAAGCGGTACTCCTCGATCCAGTAGAGCGCGTTATGAATGAAGAAGTCGCGCACGGTGCGGCTTTGCTCGCCATCGTAGTTGATGGCCGCACCCCAGGGCGTCTGATGCGCGGGATTGAAGAACTG
>JALZAO010000007.1 GCA_030948305.1 Pseudomonadota bacterium | reverse complement strand
GGGATGGCTTGCGCAATTCCTGCAATTTTTTCATCTGTACGAAGGATCGATACGCCTGACCCACAATTACTGGGGCGTTCTTATTTCGCTGGTGATTTCGGGATTTCCCTTTGCCTTTCTGCTGATCCTTTCGTACATAACGGGCATAGACCCGGTACTCGCGCGCGCGGCCTCCACGCTGGGGGCCGATCCTAAATCGCAATTCCGGCACATTTATCTGCCGCTGCTGGCCCCTGGGCTCGCAATGTGTTTTTGCCTCGCCTTCGTTCAGGCTTTTTCGGTGTTCCCGTCCGCGGTGCTGCTGGGTTCTCCCGCGGGTCCGACGCGGGTCATATCGATCGCGGCGTACGAGGCGGCATTCGAGCAATACGATTATTCGCTGGCCTCGGCGATCGCCATGATCATGGGCTTCGTGCAACTGATCATCGTCGCCGCGGTGCTCGGACTGCGCAACCTGTTCTATCGCGGCCCGGTTTCCGGCGGCAAGGGCTAGCCCCGAATGAACCGAACCGTTGCCTCCGACTGGTTCGACCGCGCCTGGCGCGGGCTGCTGCTCGGCCTGATGACGCTGTTCGTGGTCAACATCGCGTTCATGATTGCCGCGGTCGCCACCAGCTCGTTCGCCAAACGCTGGCTCGGAACATGGCTGCCGGAAGGGTGGACCACATCCTGGTACATCGCGGCTTGGAAGGAATTTCAGCTCGACTCCGTGCTCTGGGTAACAGTAGAGGTCGTGTTCGCGGTGGTCGCGCTTGCCTTACTCATCGGCGTTCCGGCTGCGTACACGCTTGCACGGCGCGATTTCCCCGGCAAGCGGTTCTTGATGCTGCTGTTTCTGCTGCCATTGATGGTGCCGCCAATCACCTACGGGATTCCGCTGGCGACCGTGCTGTACAAGCTCCAGCTCGCGGGCACGATCTACGGCGTCATCCTCGCCAATCTGATTCCGGCGGCGCCGTTCGTCATCTTGGTGATGACGCCGTTCATCGAGCAGATCGACCCCAATCTCGAGTCTGCGGCGCGCGTGTTCGGCGCCGGCACCGGCCGCATGTTCTGGCACATCCTGGTGCCGCTCCTGGGGCCCGGCATACTCGCGGCGTCGCTCTTGGTGCTGGTGCGGACGATCGCGCTGTTCGAGCTCACCTTCCTGACCGCCGGTCCCGATTCGCAGACGCTGGTCGTCGCACTGTATTACGCGGTGTTCGCGGCAGGCGTGCGTGCGCCGCAATCGGTGGATGCGATGGCCATGGTGTACATGCTCGTGACGCTGGCCTGGCTCCTGATCGCACTGCGCTTCGTCAATCCGACGCAGCTCGTCTCGCGCGTTAAAGAGCATCCTCAACCCGCCGCGTGAGCCACCCGGCGTCGCCAGTCGCCCCACGCAAAGCGTGGGGATCGACGGGGAATTGCGAATCGTGGCAGGAGGCCGACAAGCAACCGATGGCGTCGCACAGAGCGTACAAGGAGGCCGAGCATGAGAACGCTATCGCAGGCGACACTTGCTGAGCTGCCGGCGGCGATTGCCAAGCCGGGGTACGACCCGCGCGATATCGGCATCGGCATCGTTCATCTCGGCATCGGCGCGTTCCACCGGGCGCAGACAGCGGTGTTCAGCGACGATGCACTCGCACGCGATCAGGGCAATTGGGGCATCTGCGGCGTGAGTCTGCGATCGGCGGACGTTCGCGACAGGCTCGCGCCGCAAGACGGCATCTATACCGCTGTGGAAAAAAGCCCAACAGGGATTCGCCGCCGCATCATCGGGAGCGTTCGCGAGGTTTTGTTCCTGGGCGATCAACGCGAGCAGGTCGAGGCGCGACTGGCCGCGGCCGAAACCGGGATTGTGTCGCTGACCATTACCGAGAAGGGCTACTGTCACGACCCGGCGACCGGCAAGCTCAATCTGCGGCATCCGGATGTCGTGCACGATTTGGCGCATTCCACGCAGCCGCAAAGCGCGGTCGGCCTGATTGTCGCGGCGCTCGAGGCACGTCGACGCTCGCACCGCGGCGCGTTGACGGTGCTTTGCTGCGATAACCTGCCGCATAACGGTGCGCTGGTTCGCGGCCTGGTGCTTGCGTTTGCCGAAGCGCGCAATCCGGTGCTCGCGCACTGGATCGAAGATCACGCGAGCTTTCCTTCGACCATGGTCGATCGCATCGTGCCGGCAACGACCGACGCCGACATCGCCGACAACGACTCGGCGCTGGGCATACACGATGCCGCGCCGGTCATGCACGAGCCATTCAAGCAGTGGGCGATCGAGGATAATTTCGTCGCCGGGAGACCGCGATGGGAGTACGTGGGCGCTGAGCTAGTCGATGACGTGGCCCCGTTCGAGGCGATGAAGCTGAGGCTGCTCAACGGCAGCCATTCGGCATTCGCCTATCTCGGATTTCTTGCCGGACACGAGTTCATCTACCAGGTCGCGGCGGAACCTGATTTCGTGGCATTCATGCGCCGCCTGATGGCCGACGAGGTCGCCCCCACATTGACGATGCCAAAGGGGGTCGATGTCGGTGCCTACCAGCAAGCGCTGATCACTCGCTTCGGCAATCCGGCTTTGCCGCACCGGACGCAGCAGATCGCAATGGACGGCTCGCAGAAACTTCCGCAACGACTTCTCGGCACCGTCCGCGACAACCTGAACGCAGGACGGCGCATCGACCTACTTGCGCTCGCGGTCGCCGGCTGGATGCGCTACGTCAGCGGCCGCGATGAAGCCGGAATCGCGATCAAGGTTTCCGACCCGCTGGCCGACGAGTTCGCGCGCATTGCCGCCGACAGCGGAGTCCACGACGGCGGCGAGCCGGCGGCGCTGGCCCGGGGCCTGTTGGGCATTCGCGCGATCTTCGGCGATGATCTGCCCGCGGATCAACGCTTCGCCGGCCGCGTAAGCACCTGGCTGACATCGCTGTTCGCCGCCGGCGCCGCACGCACCGTTGCACAAGCAACGCGTTCAGTTGCTTGAGCAGTTGACTCAGCGATCGACTCGCCCCAGGACTCAACATGATCCCACTTTCGCTGCACCCCGATCGTTTGTTTTCCTCCGACCCGATGCAACGGGACTTGAGTCGCGCACTCCATGCGACAGTCGAGGATCTGCCCATCGTTAGCCCGCATGGCCACACCGATCCGCAGTGGTACGCCGATAACGAGCCTTTCACCAACGCGTCGGCGCTGCTCATTACTCCGGACCATTACGTTTTCCGGATGCTCTACAGCCAGGGCATCAAGCTCGAAGACCTCGCGATCCCGCGCCGCGACGGCGGCGCGGTCGAGAAGGATGCGCGCAAGATCTGGCGCACGTTCGCTGCCAACTACCGATTGTTTCGCGGAACGCCGACACGCATCTGGCTCGATCACGCGTTCCATGAGGTATTCGGCGTGCGCGAGCGCCTGACGCCCGAGTCCGCGGACCGAATCTTCGATGGGATCAACGATTGCCTCGCCAAGCCCGAATTCCGTCCGCGCGCATTGTTCGAGCGCTTTAACATCGAGGTCATTGCGACGACCGAGTCGCCGCTCGACCCGCTTGCGCACCACGCAAAGCTCCGCGGCAGCGGCTGGAAAGGGCGCGTCGTGACCGCGTACCGTCCGGACCCGACGGTCGATCCCGACTTCGAGGGTTTCGCCGCCAATGTCGAAAAGCTCGGACAGCTTGCTGGCGAAGACAGCCAGACGTGGCGCGGCTATCTTGCCGCACATCGCAACCGGCGCACGTTCTTCAAGAGCATGGGCGCGACCTCGACCGACCACGGCCACCCAACCGCGCAGACCTCGGATCTCGGTGACGCGGAATGCGAAGCCCTGTTGGCGAAGGCGCTCAAGGGTAAGGCCACTGCCGCGGAAGCGGAAGCGTTTCGCGGGCAGATGCTGACCGAGATGGCGAAGATGAGCCTCGAGGACGGCCTGGTGATGCAGATCCATCCGGGTTCGTTCCGGAATCACAACCCGCAGGTGCATCAGCGCTTCGGCCGCGACAAGGGCGCCGACATCCCGACGCGCACCGATTACGTCCACGCGCTCAAGCCCCTGCTCGATCGCTTCGGCAACCAACGCGATCTGACTCTCATTCTTTTCACGCTGGACGAGACGGCGTATTCGCGCGAGCTCGCGCCGCTGGCGGGGCATTACCCGATTCTGAGACTCGGTCCGCCATGGTGGTTCTACGACAGCCCCGAGGGCATGCAGCGGTTTCGCGAGCAGACGACGGAGACCGCCGGCTTCTACAACACCGTCGGCTTCAACGACGACACGCGGGCATTTCTTTCGATACCCGCGCGTCACGATGTCGCGCGGAGGATGGACTGCCGCTTCCTTGCCCAGCTTGTTGCCGAGCACAAGATCGAGGAGGACGAGGCTTTCGAGCTGGTGCCCGAGCTCGCCTACGGTCTGGCGAAGCGCGCATACAAGCTCTAGGCACGAGTGGCCGCCGACGCGGGTATCGTGTGCCATCGTGCGGGATTGTTGCTGATTCTTGCGCTGCCGATGACGGTTCATGCAGGGCACCCGCTGATCGGTGAGGACACGGCAACGCAGGGAAGCGGCAGGTTCGAGCTCGAGATCGGCCACGCGTGGACGCGCGACGGATCGGATCGATCGCTCGACCTCGGGCCGCAGCTTTCCTACAGAATTCTTCCGCAGCTCGACGCGATCCTTCGCCCGATCTGGCGCGACCAGCGATCGACGATCGACGGAGCGGTCTTTCACGCTCGCGGCGCTGGCGACACCGCGGCCGATCTGAAGTGGTGTTTTTTCGAACGCGACAAGCTGAGCCTGGCGGTTCGCGCGCGGGCGTTAACGCACCTATCGGCGACGCAGACCAAGGCCTGGGCTCCGGCAAGCCGACCTATCATGGACTCCTGGTGGCCAGCATCGATCTGGCGCCCATCGCCTTGCATACGAATATCGGCTACACCAGAAACCGCGCCGATCCGACCGAGCGCCGCGATCTGTATCACGTTTCCGCGGCGGCGGTGTGGACCCTCGACCCAACCTGGCGCCTGCTATTGGCGGAACTCGCGCGCGATACCAATGTCGATAACACGTGTTCGGTGTGGCCGGCGGTCGCGCGCATCGGCGCAATCTACACAGTGAAAAAAGGCTTCGACATCGACATCGGCTACCAGACACGTCTCAACCACGAGGCGGCGAGCCAGACGCTGCTGATCGGGCTCACCGCGCGCTGGCGGCCTTGACGATTGACGCGACTCGGCGGCGCGTCCTATAGTCGTCCGCATCTGACATGCGTTCGGCCCTCCTGCTCGGCGGTCGTTGTCGGATCGGGGCGGGGGCTTGAGCAACTTGTGGGGGAAGCTATGAAGGACTACGCGGACACGCTTGCACTGGTAGGACGTATCTTGCTGGGTTTGATTTTCGTGCTGTCGGGTCTCGAGAAGCTCACGGACTTCCCGGGCACGGCGGGCTACATCGCCTCCAAGGGCCTGCCCATGGCGCAGGTGCTGGCCGCGCTGTCCGTTGCCATCGAGCTCGGTGGAGGGATTCTGCTGACCGTCGGCTGGAAAGCGCGCTGGGCCGCACTGGTGCTGTTTCTGTTCACCATCCCGATAACGCTGGTCTTTCACAATTTCTGGGCCATGACCGGTGCGGATGCCGAGATGAACAAGATCCATTTCCTGAAAAACGTATCGATCATGGGCGGTATGCTGTTAGCGGCGGCGTTTGGACCCGGTCGTTTCAGTGTCGACAAGGGATAACGTCAATGCACAGGCGGACCTGAGGGTGGCGGCCAAGTTACGCGCAGTGCGCACCGCCAAGGCGCGCGTCGGGACCATCGCCCAGCAAATCGAGATCGGACCGCACGTGGTGATCACCGACGCCGGTCGCGACGTCGGAGGTGAGGATCTGGGGCCGGACCCGCACGAGCTGCTCGATGCAGCGCTGGCGGCGTGTACCGCGCTCACACTGACGCTGTACGCCCGGCACAAGGGCATCCAGCTGGCCGCGCTCGAAGTCGAGGTGGACCACGAGGAGCACGACGGCGTGTACCGCATGCGTCGCGATATCCATGTCACGGGAGAGCTTTCCGCGGAGCAGTGCACGCGGATGCTGGAAATCGCGAACAAGTGTCCCGTGCATCGCACCTTGTCGGGAACGTTCGACATCGTTTCACAGCTCGACTGATCGCTTGCACCCGCTGCGCGTGTTACTTGCTATTCGCGCGTCGCGGAGTCGATCCAGAGCGTGACCGGGCCATCGTTGGTCAAGGCGATCTTCATGTGTGCGCCGAACACCCCGGTCGCGACCTGGCGCCCGAGTTCGCGCTCGAGCGCGGCGACGAAAGCATCGAACATGGGCCGCGCGATTTCCGGCGCCGCCGCGCCGCTATAGGACGGGCGGGCGCCCTTTTTCGTCGACGCATGGAGGGTGAACTGACTTACGGCGAGAATCTCGCCGCCGTTGTCCCGCACCGAGCGGTTCATGACGCCGGCATCGTCGTCGAAGATGCGTAGGGCGACGATCTTGTGCGCCAGCCAATCGGCCCCGGCGATTGAATCCGACGGCGCGACGCCGCACAAGACGAGGAGGCCCGCGTCAATCCTCGCCACCACGCGATCATCCACCGTCGCCACCGCCTCGCGCACGCGTTGGATCGCAGCGCGCATCGATCAACGCACGACTTTGCGCTCGACGTTGGCGACCTGTCCGCCGACGATGGTCAGCGTGGTGATGGTGTCCGGATCTCCCGCTGCCGGAAGGTAGGACCAGTGTTTGCCATCCTTGCCCTGCTTGCGGCCGACGTGCCCGTCCACCGCCGGCCTGCCGATCCGTCGAAGCACTTCCGCTTCGGACATGCCGGTGTGGATAAACCGGCGCTCCGCTGCCTTGCCCGAGCTGATCTTCTCATCGGGTGGCCGCCGCGCGACCTGGGGCCCGCGTGTGCGCGGCGTGACCGCCGGCGGCGTTGCAGCGACGGCCGATGACCAGGGAACCACGCTGACCGTCGCGGGGTCAGTATCCAAATTTCGCAATTCCATACCGGGTTTGCATGGCGTGTCCTGATAGATCACGCTCCCCTGGTCGTCTTGACACTTGACCATCGTCGCTTCCGCGCCGCTGTGATGGCCGAGCAAGACCAGGGTCAACAGTGACAGGACGAACAGGGAAGGCATGGCCGTGCTTCCGCCAGTGGGATGCGTTTACTATAGTACTTTTGCGACATTGAGCACTCATCCGTTCGATGGATAGCCAACCCCTCACCATACGCTCGCAGGGCATCGCGCGAAGGCCCCTTGGCGCGGTAGCGGCGCTGCTGCTTCTCTCGTTGCTGGGCGGATGCACGGCCGCCGGCTATTACTGGCAAGGCATTCGCGGTCAGCTCGATTTGATGGAACGCGCCCGGCCGATTCCGGCCATCCTCGCCACCACCGAGGACCCGGCCCTGAAACGCAAGCTCGAACGGGTGCTGGCGATTCGCGAATACGCGAGCCGCGAGCTCGCGCTACCCGACAACTTGAGTTATCGGAGCTACACCGACCTCGGGCGGCGATTCGTTCTCTGGAACGTATTCGCGACCCCGGAGCTTTCGCTCGAGCCGCGCCAATGGTGTTTCCCGGTGGCCGGATGCGTGAGCTACCGCGGGTATTTCGATGAGGCCGCGGCCCGCGCCGAAGCGTCGCAGCTTGCCTCGACCGGCGACGACGTCTACGTGGGAGGCGTGCCCGCGTATTCGACGCTCGGCTATTTCAACGATCCGATGCTGTCGTCAGTCATTCGCTATCCCGATACGGAGGTCGCGCGCCTGATCTTTCACGAGCTTGCGCACCAGGTCGCGTATGCGAAAGACGACACGGTATTCAACGAATCTTTTGCCGTGGCGGTCGAGGAGGAGGGGATCGGCCGCTGGCTCGCGGCGCAGAACGATCCGGCGCTGGCGGCGCAGTTCAACACCAGCCAACGCTATCGTGACGGATTCCGGACCCTGGTCGGCCGCGTGCGCAGTGAGCTCGTGACGCTCTATGCAAGTCCCACCAGCATCGAAGAGAAGCGCGCCGGCAAGGCGGTCGCGTTTGCGTCGATGCGTGCCTCGTACGACGCGCTGAAGAAAGAATGGGGTGGCTTTGCCGCGTATGATGGCTGGTTCACGCAAGGTCCCAGCAACGCGAATCTGGCCGCAGTCGGTCTCTATACTCAAAAGGTGCCGGAGTTCCATGCCTTGCTGGCCGCGAATGGCGGCGACCTTCGCCGGTTCTACGCCCACGTCAAGACGCTCGCGGCACTGCCAAAGGGCGAGCGCGATTCGGCTCTGGCGGCCGCGGCCGCCGCGAATCGGACCGCTGGAACGACACCGGCACCCGCGCCGGCCCCTCTTCCGCCAAGCTAAGCCTCAGGCAGTCTCGGTCCGGACGGACCTAAGCCATTGTCTTATCTGGCGATTCATAATATAATTTCAGGTTCCTTGCCTCACCCGCCGCAGACGGGGAGGCCGCCGGCAACGCGGCACGCAACTGAGCGACCGTTGCCCAACCAACGTCCACAAGGAGCGATCTGCATGCGTCACTACGAAATCGTATTTATCGTCCATCCCGACCAGAGCGAGCAGGTGCCCGCCATGGTCGAGCGCTACCGCTCGATGGTCACCGCTCCCGGCGGCAGAATCCATCGCCTCGAGGATTGGGGACGGCGGCAGCTTACCTATCCCATCGCCAAGGTTCACAAGGCGCACTACGTGCTCATGAACATCGAGTGCGACGCGCCTACCCTGACCGAGCTCGAGCACGCGTTCAAGTTCAACGATGCGGTGCTGCGCCACTTGATCGTCGCGATGCCCGAGGCAATGGTCGCCCCGTCGCCGATGATGAAGGAAGAAAAGTCCCGCTCGCTGTCCCCAGGCGGGACGGTGGCCGCGGTGGCACCTGCCGCGCCAGCGGTCGCTGCGCCTGCTGCCGCGCCGGCGGAAGTCGAGCCGACGCCCGCGCCGACCTGACGCTTAGCGGATGGAGGCCAACTCGGTGACGCTCGACGCGCGTCTGCAATCGATGGGCTCGCTGCGCTTCACGCCTGCCGGCGTGCCGGCGCTCGATTTCGAGCTCGCGCACGAATCGACGCAAGTCGAGGCGGGCAGCGAACGCCGGGTCGCATGCGAGCTGGCAGCGGTCGCGCTGGGTCCGTTGGCAAGGAAAATCGCCGACGTCGCGCCAGGCGCGCAGATCCGCTGCACCGGCTTTCTTGCTCGCCGCTATCGTACTGGCATCACCGTGGCGCTGCACGTAAACGAATTCGATCTGAAGTCGGAAACTAACGAAGGAAACTGACATGCCCCGTCCCATGGGAAGAAACGCCAAAGGCAAAGGTAAAGGCAAGGATGGCAAGAAGCGCGAACGCGGCAACAACCTGTTCAAGCGCAAGAAGTTCTGCCGCTTTACCGCAGAGGGCGTCAAGCAAATCGACTACAAGGACATCGACATCCTGAAGGATTTTGTGCAGGAGAACGGCAAGATCATGCCGGCCCGGATTACCGGCACCAAGGCCCGCTATCAGCGGCAACTGTCGACGGCGATCAAGCGCGCACGCTACCTGGCGCTGCTGCCGTACACCGATTTGCACTGACAGGAGCAGCCATGCAGGTCATATTGCTGGAAAAAGTCGTTAACGTCGGTGACCTCGGCGAAGTGGTCAAGGTCAGGCAGGGTTACGCCCGGAATTTCCTGATCCCGCAAGGCAAGGCCAAGCGCGCGACGCCGGAGAATCTCGAGCTGCTGGAAGCAAAGCGCGGCGAGCTGGAAAAAGCCGCCGGTGAAAGACTGGCAAAAGCGCAGGCGCAGGCCGAAAAGATCGAGGGCGTGACGATACAAGTGACGCAGAAAGCGGGCGTCGACGGCCGCTTGTTCGGCTCGGTGACCAACGTCGACGTCGTCGAAGCGCTGCAAGGACTCGGCCACACCGTCGAAAAATCCATGGTGCGCATGCCGGAAGGTCCGCTGAAGCACGTAGGAGACTTCCCCTTGACCATCGCGTTGCACACCGACGTCGCGGCGCACATCACGGTCACCGTGCGGGGCGATACCACGGGCAATCAGGCTGCCTGACGGCTTTCGTTAGGGGCGGTTGGGAAAACGAGCAAAGGGGCCGGCAACGGCCCTTTTTTTGCTTTCGCACGTACCCGTGCACCGAGAGATTTTGCCCGCTGATATCTCGCTATCCGGCAGGCATTGCGCGCGCGTCGACCTGCTAAAATGTAACTGCAGCGCTCCCCGACGTTCCCTCGTATGCCCAACGATACTCAAATTGAAGCTCTGAAGCTTCCGCCGCATTCGATCGAGGCGGAGCAGTCGGTGCTCGGCGGCTTGCTGCTCGACAATGGCGCCGCCGACCGCATCGCGGACTTCCTGAGCGGAGATCATTTTTACAGCGATGCTCATCGACTGCTCTACAACGCGATCATGCAGCTCGTCGCCGACAACAAGCCTGCGGATGTGGTGACCGTCGCCGAAGCGCTCGGATCGATCAACAAGCTGGACTACGTCGGCGGAATGACCTATCTCGCGGCGCTGGTCGAGAACGTCCCCACCGCCGCCAATATCCGCCGCTACGCCGAGATCGTGCACGAGCGGGCGATATTGCGGCGCCTCGCCGCCGCCGGCGGAGAGATCGCGGAAAGCGCGTTTCATCCGCTCGGCCGCAGCGTGCGCGAGATTCTCGATCAGGCCGAAACCAAGGTTTTCGAGATCGCCGAGCACGGCGCCCGCGGACAGCAGGGCTTTCAGGATATCCGACCGCTCTTGACGCAAGTCGTGGAGAGGATCGAGTTTCTCTACAATCGCGACAATCCTTCCGACGTTACCGGCATCGCCACCGGATTCACCGATCTGGACCGCATGACCTCCGGGCTTCAGGAGGGCGACCTGATCGTCATCGCCGGCCGCCCGAGCATGGGCAAGACTTCGCTGGCGCTGAATATCGCCGAGCACGTCGCGCTGGTGCTGAAGATGCCGGTAGCGATCTTCAGCATGGAAATGGGCGCGACGCAGCTCGCCATGCGGCTGATGGGCTCGGTCGGTCGACTCGACCAGCAGAAGATTCGCACCGGGCGCTTGACCAACGACGATTGGGAGCGCCTTTCCGGGGCGCTGGGCAAGCTCAACGACGCGCCGATCCACATCGACGAGACGCCGGCGATGAACGCCCTGGAGGTGCGCGCGCGCTCCCGCCGTCTCGCCAGGCAATACGGCGGCAAGCTCGGCGCGATCATCGTCGACTACCTGCAGCTGATGCAGGCCGTCAGCGATGGAGAAAACCGCGCCACGGAAATTTCCGAAATCTCGCGTTCGATGAAGGCGCTCGCCAAGGAGCTCAAGGTGCCGATTCTCGCGCTGTCGCAGTTGAACCGCAGTCTGGAGCAGCGTCCGAACAAGCGTCCGGTGATGTCCGACCTTCGCGAATCGGGGGCGATCGAACAGGACGCGGACGTGATCCTGTTCATCTATCGTGACGAGGTCTACAACCAGGACACGCAGGATAAAGGCGTGGCCGAGATCATCATCGGCAAGCAGCGCAATGGGCCGATCGGCATGGTCCGGCTTGCCTTCCTGGGCGAAAATACGCGGTTCGAGAACCTCGCTACGCCAGGTAGTTACTGAATCGTGACCGTGGTTGGACGCAACGATCGCTGTCCCTGCGGGAGCGGCAAGCGATACAAGGACTGCCACGGTGCACTCCATCCAGGTAGGTTGCCGACGAGCGGCCCAGTGGTCGAGCCCGCGTTCGAGCCCGCGCAGCAGGACCGCGTGGCGTTGATGTACAAGGCGCTAATGCTGCAACGGGAAGGCAGGCTCGCCGACGCAATCGCGAATTATGAGACCGTCGTCAGCGAGGAGCCGGCAAATTTCGACGCACTACACATGCTCGGCGTCACGTGGTTTCTGTCGAATCAGCTGGACAGGGCCGAGCAATATGTCCGCCGCGCGTTGGCGATTCGGCCGGACATCGTTGCCGCACAGTCGAACCTGGTGCTGATCAACGATGCGCGCAAACTGGAAGCGATGGAAACAGAGCTTTGTCGGCAAGTGCTGCCGCGCATGTCAGCGCTGTGCCAAGCGCGTGCGAGCAATTGGTCGCTTGGGCAACGGGCGGCGCTCGACCTGGTCGTCGCGGCGCGGGGCGTCGATGCGGATGATCTGGCCGTTATCCAACGCATCGTCCGCGATTCGCGCTACCGTACGGTGACCTGGAAAACCGGCCTAACGAGCGTAGATCCTGAACTCGGAGCGGCCATCGGGATTCGTGACGCCGAATCGGAACCGGGGCCGGTGAGCGATTTCATGATGGTGTACGGGTGCGATGTTCCCGCCGCGGCGTGGATGCGCGCGAGCAGACCTGCCCACGTTGCGTTGATCGTCAACGCCGACGTTCCCTGCCGGATGCACGATCGGATTCGTGAGCTCTCCGATCAGGGCCGCTCCCCCATTAGCGTCATCTTTAATCATGCGGAGCTAAGGTCGTCGCTTCAATTGCCCGGCCTTCTTCTCGAAGAATGGTTTTCCGTCGAATCGCTCTGATGCAACCGCGCGATCGAGCCTGTCGTCTGTCTTCGTCGCGCGGGATACGCGCATGATCGCATCTCGACGGGACGACGATCTGCGGGTCATTGCGTTCTATCTTCCGCAATACCACCCGATCCCCGAAAACGACGCCTGGTGGGGAACCGGATTTACCGAATGGACGAACGTGCGCAAGGCTCGCCCTAATTTCATCGGGCACTACGAGCCTCATGTCCCCGGCGAACTGGGCTACTACGATCTGCGCGATGCGGCCGTGCGCGACGCGCAGGCGCGGCTCGCGGCGGAACACGGCGTCAATGGGTTTTGTTATTACTATTACTGGTTCAATGGCCGACGGCTGCTTGAAGCGCCGCTACGTGAGATGGTCGCGAGCGGCAAGCCGGATTTTCCATTCTGTGTTTGCTGGGCTAACGAAAACTGGACGCGGCGATGGGACGGACTCGAGAGCGAAGTCTTGATGGCGCAGCACTACAATCTCGAGGACAGCAGAGAATTCATTCGTGGCATCACGCCGCTATTCCACGACAAACGCTACATCCGTGTCGATGGACGCCCGCTGCTGGTGATCTACAAGGCAGGGTTGATTCCGAACATCGAAGCGACTGTCGCCGTGTGGCGCGCCGAGACGCGCGCGGCGGGTTTCAACGATCTGTATCTCGTCGCGTGCCAGACGACTGGTGAGACGCATCCGGAAAGGCTCGGTCTTGACGCGGGCGTCGAATTTCCGCCCCACGGCCATCATGCAATCTGGCTCAACGCGCGTGTCGATCTGACCAATCCTGCGTTCAGCGGTCTGGTCACCAGCTATCGCGCATTGGTTGTTCAGTCGCTTTCGCGACCGCCCGACGATTTCAAGTTGTTCCGATGTGTGGTTCCGGGATGGGACAATACCGCGCGGCGTCAGGACAAGGGAACCGTGTTCATAGGCTCTTCACCCGAGATATTCGAGCATTGGGCCGCCAAGATGGTAGCTAATACCTTGGAGAGATTTCGGGGAGAAGATCGGCTGCTCTTTGTGAACGCCTGGAATGAGTGGGGCGAAGGCTGCCACCTCGAGCCGGATGTTCGCTATGGGCGCCAGTACCTTCAGGCGCTGCGAAACGCAACGACGCCTCAACGCGCCATGTCGACAAAGATGCGTGTGGAGTTCCCTGCCGATGAAACGCCGACCGCATTACCCGCGGAACACAAACGTTGGTGACGAGTATATGGCCGAAGGAGAAATCGTCGCGCCGATCTTTGGCACAGGGTCACCGCGATTGAAGTAATGCTGCGATAGCTCGAAACCCGGCTCTAATGCACCGGCGCCTCTCTCGACGTAGATAACCACCGAGTTGAAGGTGACTTTACTCACCAACTCGGGTGCGCCTGCACACAGCAACATCAATTCGACGAGCAGGTTCGACACAGGAAGCTTGCCCCGGAAATAATCGCCGCCGCGTTCCTTCTGCCAATAGTCTTCGGGCCAATGCGCCCATGCCCAGTCTTCGATGATGTACATCCCGCCGGGACGAAGTCTGGGCAAGAGCGCGCGAAACGTGGCACGCGTTTCCTCGAGGAAGTGCGATGCGTCATCGACGACCAGGTCCAAGGGCTGATCGTTAAACTCCTGACGGCAGATGCTTCCAAGCGCAACCTGATCTGCCTGATCCACGCCGAGAAAGATACGTATTCTGTCAATTCGTGCCGGGTCATTGCAATAGCGAGTCAAAGCCGGTATGTCAGCCGTGTTGCGTTCTATCGCCACGAGTTTCTGGGGGTGGAAGGCCTCGTTTAAGAAGACCACGCTGCCGCCTTTGTAAACTCCAACATCGACGATAGTTCGTATCTCCAGTGTTTCAGTGCTTTCCATCATCGCCGCAATCATCGATGCCGACTTGCCGAGAATGAAATGGTTGTCGGTCGAATGGCGCTCATAGAGTGCCGGCGGTACGCATAGCTCGACTTCTATCCCGCTGAAATCGATTAGCGTTTCGCTGATCCACGGGATGGGACGATCATGAGTTGGAAGACGGGCCACCTTGACGCTTCCTTGAGTCATACCTATTCGAGACGGAGCCTACTACAGAGCAGCCGAATTGTGTCACCGGCGCAAGTGCCGCGTTGAGTGTCGCCGGTTACGAACATTGGCGCAACGTGCTGACCGATGCCGCGGAGACTCCGCCGACAGCGACGATCGAGTCGCACCTCTCGATCCTATAATAGGCGCCCACGCGATGCTTCTTTATGGACCGGCGATGATGCTTGAGCAACTTAGGGGATTTTATCTAGATCTCATGCGCGACTGCCTGACCGGCATGATCTACGACGACCCTCCACTCGAGTGGAAGGCGGATGGCGTACTCCCGTTCGACCGCAGGGCTCGGGAAATCGGGATGGATTGGCCGGCGCGGGCGCACTCGATGATCGGGCAGAAGCGGATGCTGCAGCTGCAGCGCGCGGCCGAATTCGTGCTCGAGCGCGAGATTCCCGGCGACTTTATCGAGACCGGAGTCTGGCGCGGCGGCGCCTGCATCCTCCTGCGGGCGGTTCTGAAATCCCGCGGCGTTACCGACCGCCGCGTGTGGCTTGCCGATTCCTTCGAGGGCCTGCCCGCGCCGGATCCAGAACGATATCCGGCCGATCGCGGCGACACTCTCCATACCTATTCGGCGCTCGCCGTCTCGCTTGAAACCGTGCGCGACAATTTCGAGCGCTACGGCCTTTTGGATGATCAAGTCGTTTTTCTCAAGGGCTGGTTCCGCGACACCTTGGCTGCGGCGCCTATCGACCGGCTTGCCATTTTGCGTCTCGACGGTGATCTCTATGAATCGACCATGCAAGCGTTGTCGGCGCTCTACAATAAAGTGTCAGTTGGCGGGTTCGTCATCGTCGACGACTATGGCACCTTCCCTAACTGCCGCGCGGCAAACACCGATTTTCGGCAATCGCGCGGCATAGGGGAGCGCATGCATGACATTGATGGTCAGGCGGTGGTTTGGCAATGCGGCGTAGAGTAAATTGAAGGTTCGTGGGTTTCTCTGAGAGCCGCCGTGCATTGGCCATACGAGGTTCAAGCCGACGCTGACATTTAAAAGGCCGAAGCACGACGTGCCATGCCAATCAGCGCAGCGCGTGCCGCAAATTCCTTATCGCCGAGCTCAGCGGATCTGCGCAGCTAAAAAAAGACCCGTCAAAGTGGCAGCCATCGTAGACTTTTCCGGCCACAAGTTCGGGGCTGCCACGATTCAGCTCTGCCGCAAACCGCTGTTCGAGGATTTGCGATCGAGGCGGGCGATCGTCGGGATCTCGAAATCCCTCGACGATAATGCGATTGACTCGAAACCGCCGTTCTTCCTCGAGACGTTTGGCGGCCGCTTGGTCAGTTGCAGTCGACGGCACCGACGGACTGCCTTCCTGGCCCTTTACCTGCGGCGGTGAGATGGTCACGCTCGGTTGGGCCGCCGCGGGAGCAACCAGCAGAAGAAGCACGCATGCGAACGCGGAAATCAAGATACGGCGAACTGCAATCGCGGTTCCGCGCCTCGCAAACCCCAGGCTTGGTCTGCCACGCATAGCGGCGCCGATCACGGCGCCGGCGCGCTCATCTCCCACGGCAGGCTTCGCGTAAGCAGCACATTGAGCAGATTGTCCTGGAAGTTGATGTTGCCGGTCAATCGATCGTGGCGCTCGCACAGAAAAAACCAGTAGGCGATGGGAATGAAGCTGTCTTCGTTTTGCGGCGCGCTCGGGTCCAGTGTTTCCCGTGCGAGCAGCGAGGGCTTGGTCACTTTTCCGTCGCCGGGCTCGAGCATCAGCTCATCGTAGCGCACGCCGGGCATTCTGCGCCGGATATCGTCGGGGTACAGCCGCGCCACCGGTGTCCCGGCCTCGTCTTCGAGGGCGAGCCGCGCGGGGGTAAGCGTGCAATCGCCTCCGAACAACACGTAGCGTATCGGCGTCGCGGGCTCCGGCGTCGACAGTGCCCATAGAAAGCGGCGGGCGCGCTCCAGCCGAAAATCGAAGTATCGGCGCAGCGCCGCGAGATATGCGTCGGCGTCGCTGTCCTGTTGCGTGCGGATGCGTGCCTCGACCGCCGGATCGAAGATCGACCATCGGTAGCGCCGCCAGACCTCGCCGTCGAAAAGCTCGTCGTTGCGCGCGGCGCCGGAGGAATCGATCAGCCAGGTGACCAGCGGATGCGGGAAGAGCTGGTAGCCGGACGGCAGCGTGGCGAGGACTTCCTGCGGAATGCGCTTGAAGCCGATGGGCTCCCCGACCAGGAACGCGTGCAGCGCCGACGCCGCGCCCATGTTGGGCGTGCCGAGCAGAATGAGCTTGCGCACCCGTGTCGTGCCGTAAAGCGTAACCAACTGCTGGCTGCCGTCGAGCACGTCGACCGGGCCATAGCGCAGGTAATAGCGCGCGACCAGGCCACCCATGCTGTGGGCGATGATATCGACACGCAGCGTCGGGTCGTTGTAGTCGCGGCGCAGCGTCTCGATCAGCCGGTCGAGGCCGCGTGCCGCATCG
>JALZAO010000156.1 GCA_030948305.1 Pseudomonadota bacterium | reverse complement strand
TCGCGTCCTGCTCAACAAGGAAAACGAAAAAGGCGGCGTCAAGGTGACCATGCTCGCGTTTCTGATCAAGGTCTGCGTGTCGGCGCTGAAGAAGTTTCCCGAGTTCAATGCATCGCTGGAAGGCGACAACCTGATCTACAAGCAGTACTTCCACATCGGCTTCGCCGCAGACACGCCCAACGGGCTCGTGGTGCCGGTGATCAGGAACGCCGATCAGAAAGGCGTCATGGCCATCGCCAAGGAGATGGGCGAGCTCTCGGCCAAGGCTCGCGAGGGCAAGCTCGGCCCCGCCGACATGCAGGGCGGATGCTTTTCGATCTCCAGCCTGGGCGGCATCGGCGGGACCTATTTCACCCCCATCATCAACGCGCCTGAAGTCGCCATCCTCGGCGTCTGCCGCTCGAGCACGCGCCCGGTGTGGGATGGCAAGCAATTCGCTCCGAGGCTCATCCTGCCGCTGTCCTTGTCCTGGGATCATCGGGTGATCGACGGCGCGGCCGCGGCGCGCTTCAACACTTACCTCATCGCGCTGCTGGGCGACATGAGGAGATCGCTCCTATGATTCGCGTCGCGCTGTCGCTGATTCTGGCGACCGCAACGATGTGCCACGCCGCGGAGGAAGTGATCACCATTCCGACGCGCGACGGTGTGAAATTGTCGTATCTGCTGGTCCAGGACAAATCGGCCGCGCCCAAGGCGGTCGCGATATCTTTTGTCGGCGGCTTAGGTGCCATCGGCCTTGCCAAGCGCGCCCGAAGCGGGCCGGTTCAATTCGGCCCCGGCACAAATTTCCTTATTCGAATCCGGGAGCAGCTCATCGATGCGGACATCGCCGACGCGATTGTCGACTCGCCCTCCGACAAGCTGCCACAGGGCATGGAAGACGAGTTCCGGCTGGGCCCGGATCACCTGGCCGACATCCGGGCCCTGATCGTCGATCTCAAGAAACGCTTTCCCGACAGCAAGATCTATCTCATCGGCACCAGCCGCGGCACGATCTCCGCAGCGGCGCTTGCCGCTAAGCTCGGCGACTCGGTGCAAGGCGCCGTGCTGAGCTCGACCGTGACCAACCGCGATAAGAGGGGCGACGCGCTTTCCCGGTTTGACTTCAAGACAATCAAGGTTCCGCTGGTGTTCATCCACCATCGCGACGACGCCTGTCCCCCCAGCCCCTATCAAAACGTCGAGCGGATGTCGAAGACCATTTCGCTGATTAGCGTCAGCGGAGGCGACCCGCCGCAGTCCGGCCCGTGCGATCCCCAGAGCCCGCACGGTTATTTCGGCCGCGATGCGCCCGTCGTGCAGGCGATAAGGAACTGGATGCTCGGCCGGGAGTTCGTGCGGGACATCAAGTGAGCGCCCCGCTTCGGGCACTGACTGGAAAAATATCGTGAGCCAGCTCATCGAAGTCAAAGTCCCCGACATCGGTGACTTCAAGGACGTGCCGGTCATCGAAGTTCTGGTCAAGCCCGGCGACACGGTCGCGGCCGAGGATTCGCTGGTGACGCTCGAGTCGGACAAGGCAACCATGGATGTGCCTTCGCCCGCTGCGGGAGTGGTCAAGGACCTCAAGGTCAAGCTCGGCGACCGGTTAAGTGAAGGCAATGTGATCCTGACGCTGGAAGCGGCCGGCGAATCAGCAGCGAAGCCCGCGCCTGCCGCGGCGTCATCCAAGCCCTCACCCGGTGCTGAACCTCCCAAACCTCGCCCCGGAGCCGCGCCGGCGGCGGCGGGAACGCCGGCTGAAAAAACGGTGCCCGCGTCTGGCGCTGCGGCGGCCATCCCCGCTCCCACTGCAGCGACCTATTCGGGCAGCGTCGACCTGGAATGCGAAATGCTGGTGCTTGGCTCGGGTCCCGGCGGCTACAGCGGCGCTTTCCGTGCGGCGGATCTCGGCATGAAGACCGTGCTGGTCGAGCGCTATCCGACATTGGGCGGCGTGTGCCTCAATGTCGGTTGCATCCCGTCGAAGGCTTTATTGCACGTCGCCGCGGTGATGGACGAGGCCGCGAGCTTGAGCGAGCATGGCATCAGCTTCGGCGCACCGAAGATCGATCTTGCAAAGCTGCTGGGATGGAAGAATAAGGTCGTCGGCAAGCTGACCGGCGGTCTTACCGGAATGGCCAAGGCGCGCAAGGTCGAAGTCGTCCGCGGCTACGGAATGTTTCTGGATGCGCACCATGTGGTCGTCGAGTTGACCGACGGCCCCGCCCAGAACAAGACCGGCGCGAAAAAGGTGGTGCGCTTCCAGAAAGCGATCATCGCCGCCGGCTCGCAATCGGTATGGTTGCCGTTTGCGCCCGATGACCCGCGCATCGTCGACTCGACCGGCGCCCTGGAGCTCAAATCGGTGCCGAAGCGCGTGCTGGTGGTCGGCGGCGGCATCATCGGTCTCGAAATGGGAACGGTCTATTCGACCCTCGGCTCGCGGCTGGATGTGGTCGAGATGCTCGACGGCCTGATGCTCGGCGCGGATCGCGACCTGATTCGTGTGTGGGACAAGATGAACAAGCATCGCTTCGACCGCGTCATGCTGAAAACCAAAACGGTCGCGATCGAGTCCAAAAAAGACGCGGTCTACGTGAGCTTCGAAGGCGAGCAGGCGCCCTCGAAAGCGCAGCCGTACGACATGGTGCTCATGTCCGTCGGGCGCAGCCCCAACGGAAAAAAGATCGGCGCCGACAAGGCCGGCGTCGCGGTGACCGACCGCGGTTTCATTCCCGCCGACGATCAGATGCGCACCAACGTGCCGCACATCCATGCCATCGGCGATATCGTCGGCCAGCCGATGCTGGCGCACAAGGCGGTGCACGAAGCGCATGTCGCGGCAGAGGCCGCGGCGGGCGAGAAGTCGTTCTTCGACGCGCGCGTCATCCCCTCGGTCGCATACACCGATCCGGAGATCGCATGGGTGGGACTGACCGAGGACGAGGCCAAGGCCCAAGGCATAAAGGTGCAAAAGAGCGTCTTCCCGTGGGCGGCGTCGGGCCGCGCCATCGCCAACGGCCGCGAAGAAGGCTTCACCAAGCTCCTCTTCGACGACGCCACGCATCGCGTGGTCGGCGGCGCCATCGTCGGCACACACGCGGGCGACCTGATCAGCGAAATCGTCCTCGCCATCGAGATGGGCGCGGACGCCGTCGACATCGGCAAGACCATCCACCCGCATCCGACGTTGAGCGAGTCGATCGGATTCGCTGCCGAGGCGTTCGAGGGCGTCTGCACCGATCTGCCGCCGATACGCAAGAAATCATGACCCAGGACGAGCAAAAACATCTGGTCGCCCGTGAGGCGATCAAGTACGTCGTCGACGACGCCTACATTGGCGTCGGCAGCGGCTCGACCGCCAACTACTTCATCGACGAGCTGGCCAAGATCAAGCACCGTATCAAAGGCGCGGTCGCAAGCTCGGTCAAGACCGCGGAGCGGCTGAAGGGCCACGGCATCCCCGTGCTCGAGCTCACTGCCATCGACACGCTGCCTGTCTACATCGACGGCGCCGACGAAGTAACCGAGCACGGTGCGATGATCAAGGGCGGCGGCGGCGCGCTGACCCGGGAAAAGATCGTCGCCGCGGTGGCGAAGAAGTTCGTGTGCATTGTCGACCAGTCGAAGCTGGTCGGCGTGCTGGGCAACTTTCCGCTGCCGGTCGAGGTGATTCCGATGGCGCGCAGCTTTGCCGCGCACGAGCTGGTCAAGCTCGGCGGGCACCCGCAACTGCGTCCGAATTTCATCACCGACAACGGCAACGTCATCCTCGACGTCGAGGACATGCGCATCATGAATCCGACCCAGCTCGAAATGAAGATCAACAACATCGTCGGCGTGGTCACCAATGGCTTGTTCGCCGATCGCGGCGCCGACGTCATACTGATCGGGACCGATACCGGCGTCAGAACGCTCGACGCGCACAAGTTCTGATCGCGCGCATCGGCGTCTCCTGTCTTGTCAA
This sequence comes from Pseudomonadota bacterium, assembly GCA_030948305.1. Classification (GTDB taxonomy): domain Bacteria; phylum Pseudomonadota; class Gammaproteobacteria; order Burkholderiales; family Casimicrobiaceae; genus PALSA-1003. The sequence continues at coordinate 1,118 of JALZAO010000156.1, read as the reverse complement.
CTCGACAGGAGGTCCGGCCGTGTGAGCACCGATCGGGATAGAATATCGTAATGACCAACCTCAACGTTCCGGGTCTGGACTTGCCCGCGTACATGCGCGAGGTGGGTGAGCGCGCGCGCGCCGCATCGCGCGTCCTGGCGCGCGCACCGACGGCGGCAAAAAATGCCGCACTGGAAGCAATCGCGCTGGCGATCATTCGTGACGAGAAGAGCCTGCTGGCCGCCAACGCGCTGGACGTTGCGGCGGCACGCGCTGCGGGCAGTGATGCTGCGTTCGTCGATCGGCTCACGCTGGAAGCGGCTAGCGTCGCGGCGATGGCCGAAGGTGTGCGCGAAATCGCGGCGCTGGCCGACCCCGTCGGCGAAATCAGCGAGCTCAAAGTGAGGCCGAGCGGCATCCAGGTCGGTCATATGCGCGTGCCGCTCGGCGTCGTCGGCATCGTCTACGAATCGCGGCCCAATGTCACCGCCGACGCCGCCGCTCTCTGTCTCAAGTCGGGCAATGCCTGCATCCTGCGCGGCGGCTCGGAAGCGCTGCATTCGAACCGGGCCATCGCGGCGTGCGTTCGAGAAGGACTCGCCGTCGCCGGGCTGCCGGAGGACGCGGTGCAGCTGATCGCGACCACCGACCGCGCGGTGGTCGGCCTGCTGGCGACGATGGACAAGCATGTCGACGTGCTTATTCCGCGCGGCGGCAAGGGATTGATTGAGCGTGTCGCGGAGGAGGCGACGGTGCCCGTGATCAAGCACCTCGACGGCGTGTGCCACGTCTTCATCGACGAGCACGCCGACGCCGACATGGCGATCCGCATCGCCGACAACGCCAAGACCCAGCGTTACAGCCCGTGCAACACGATGGAGACGCTGCTCGTGCACGAGCGGATCGCCTCGCGCGTGCTTCCCGCACTGGCGCAAATCTACACCGCCAAGGGCGTCGAGCTTCGCGGCGACCCCGGCGCCCGGACGATCGTGCCGGCGATGAAGCCGGCGACTGAGGAAGATTGGCGCACCGAATATCTCGGGCCGATCCTTTCGGTGCGCGTCGTCGCGTCGCTCGACGCTGCGATCGACCACATCGCCCGCTATGGCTCGCAGCACACCGACGCCATCGTCACCGAG
>JALZAO010000155.1 GCA_030948305.1 Pseudomonadota bacterium | reverse complement strand
TTTCTTGTCGATGATGCGGATTGCCGATTCCTGCGTTCGCAGAGTGATCTTGCTGATGTCGGCGATCCTGTCGACGACCTTGGGGTGGAGCACCATCGCGCATTCGACTGCGGTCTGGGCGTGGAACTCGGCGGGAAAGCTGATCTTGAACAGCACGTGTTCCATGACGTAGCTGCCGAAGGGGCGCTGGAACTTGAACGGCTTGCCCTTGAACAGGACGTCGTAGAAGCCCCATGTCTTCGCCGTCAGGACCGACGGATAGCCCATCTCTCCCTTGACGACCATCAGTGCGAGGCGGACCGCGCGGGCGGTCGCGTCTCCCGCGGCCCAGCTTTTACGTGAGCCTGTGTTCGGACTGTGGCGGTAGGTGCGAAGGCTCTGTCCGTCGACCCACGCGAGCGATATCGCGTCGATGATTTCATCCCGGGACAAGCCGAGCATCTGCCCGACGACCGCGGACGACGCGACCTTGACCAGCACGACGTGATCGAGCCCTACGCGATTGAAACTGTTCTCGAGCGCGATCACACCCTGAATTTCGTGCGCCTTGATCATCGCGGTGAGGACGTCTCTGACGGTCAAGGGTTTTCGGCCGGCGGCAACGGCGTTGCGCGACAGCCAGTCGGCGACGGCGAGGATTCCGCCGAGGTTGTCGGAAGGGTGACCCCATTCCGCCGCCAGCCAGGTGTCGTTGAAATCGAGCCAGCGGCACATGGTGCCGATATTGAATGCGGCTTGCACCGGATCGAGCTGAAACGGCGTCCCCGGCACCTTGGCGCCGTTGGGGACGATGGTCCCCGGAACGATCGGGCCCAGCAGCTTGGTGCAGGCCGGATACGACAGCGCTTCCAGGCCGCATCCCAGCGTGTCGAGCAGGCAGTATCGCGCCGTGTCGTAGGCTTCCTTGCCGGTGACCTTGTACCCCGTCACGTAGTCGGCGATGTCGACCAGCACCTGGTCGGGTTTGGGCCGGACATTGGAGACAGGGGAAGTCATGCGAACCAGCGAGCGGGCGCCGGCGCGCGAAACGCCAATGAGGCGAACGAGACGGAAATGGCGGGTGAGCCGAGCAGCCGGACGGCGCTCATGTCACTTGCGCTCCGCGATGGGAACAAAGGCGAGGTCCTCCGGGCCGGTGTAGTTTGCGGCAGGACGGATGATCTTGCCGTCGCTCCGCTGCTCGATCGCGTGCGCGGACCAGCCCGAGGCGCGGGAGATGACGAACAGCGGGGTAAACATCGCGGTGGGCACTCCCATCGTGTGGTAGCTCACGGCGGAATACCAATCCAGATTGGCGAACATGCGCTTGGCATCCCACATGACCTGCTCGATGCGCTCGGCGACCTCGAACATCTTCATGTCGCCGGCTTCCTGCGATAGTTTGCGCGCGACCTCCTTGATCACCTCGTTGCGCGGATCGGCGACGGTATAGACGGGATGGCCGAAGCCAATAATGACTTCCTTCGCCTCGACCCGCCGCCGAATGTCGCGCTCGGCCTCGTCGGGCGTGCCGTATCGCCGCTGGACCTCGAACGAGAATTCGTTGGCACCGCCATGCTTCGGGCCGCGCAGGGCGCCGATCGCGCCGGTCATCGCGGAGTAGAGGTCGGAGCCGGTTCCGGCGATGACCCTCGCGGTAAAGGTCGACGCGTTGAACTCGTGCTCGGCATACAGGTTGAGCGAGGTGTGCATGGCGCGGATCCACAGCGGCGGCGGTGGCCGGCCATGCAGCAGGTGCAGAAAGTGGCCGCCGATCGAATCGTCGGCCGTCTCGACCTCGATGCGCTTGCCATGCCGGGTCCAGTGGTGCCAATACAGCAACATCGATCCGAGGGACGCCATCAGCCGGTCGGCGATGGCGCGCGCTCCGTAAGCATTGTGATCGGCGCTCTCCGGCTCGAGGGCACCCAGCGCCGAAACCGCGGTCCGCATCACGTCCATGGGATGCGCCGCGGCAGGGATGCGTTCCAGGATCTCGCGGATCGGCTGCGGCACCGCGCGCAAGGTTCTCAGACGCGCCTTGTATGCCGCCAGCTCGGCAACGGTCGGTAGCTTTTCGTGGACCAGAAGGTAGGCGATCTCCTCGAATTCGCTGACATCTGCCATGTCGAGGATGTCGTAGCCGCGATAGTGCAGGTCGTTGCCCGTGCGGCCCACCGTGCACAGCGCGGTGTTGCCGGCAACGACGCCGGAAAGCGCGACCGACTTCTTCGGTTTCGGCGTGCCTGCGGTTGGCGCGGCGGACTCGGCCATCGGGTTTCTCGTCGTGGGAAAGGTGTCGGAACGTGCTTAAAGAACGCTCGAGCTAATGGAAGATTTTCACCGAGGCGTCGCCGCGAACAAGGCGTCGAGCTTTTGCTCGAAGGCGAGGTAACCCAGAAATTCGTAGAGCTCGGCGCGCGACTGCATGCTATCCAGTATGCTTTTTTGCGTGCCCTCGCGGCGCAGCGTTCGGTACACCTCCAGGGCTGCCTTGTTCATCGCCCGAAACGCGGACAGTGGATAAAGCGCGATTGCCACGTTCGCGCTCCTCAGTTCGTCCAGCGTATAGAGCGGCGTGGCGCCGAATTCGGTGATATTCGCCAGCACCGGCACGCCCACCGCCTCGGCGAATTGACGATACATCGCCAGATCGGTGATGGCTTCCGGGAAAATCATGTCCGCGCCCGCCTCGACGCAGGCGCGAGCGCGATCTATGGCGGCGGGCAAGCCCTCGACGGCGAGCGCGTCGGTGCGGGCCATGACCACGAAATCGGGATCGGTCCTGGCGTCGACTGCGGCCTTGATGCGATCGGCCATCTCGGCTTTGGAGACCAGCTCCTTGTTCGGCCGGTGGCCGCAGCGTTTGGCGCCGACCTGGTCCTCGATATGCATGGCCGCGGCGCCGAACTTGATCAGCGACTTGACCGTGCGCGCAATGTTGAACGCCGATGCGCCGAATCCGGTGTCGACATCGACCAGGAGCGGTAGCGAGCTCGCGTCGGTAATGCGGCGAACATCGGTCAGCACATCGTCGAGCGAAGAGATGCCAAGGTCCGGCACACCCAGCGATCCCGCCGCGACGCCGCCGCCCGACAGATAGAGCGCCCGGTAGCCGGATTTCTCGGCGAGTATCGCGTGATACGCGCAAATCGCGCCCGGCACCTGCAGCGGCTTTTCCGCGGCCAGCGCCGCGCGAAACTTCGCGCCGGGGGAGGGGGAAGGGCTCATATCAGGGCTTTTCGATCAGCTCAGGAGCGATGCGATGCCGGCACGCTCTTCCTCCAGCTCCTTCAGCGTCGCATTCATCTTCTCACGTGAAAAGTCGTCGATCTCGAGACCCTCGACGCGCGTGTATTCGCCGCCATCGGTCATGACGGGAACTCCATACATCACGTCTTGCGGAATGCCATAGCTGCCGTTGGAAGGCACACCCATGGTGACCCACTTGCCGCCGCTGCCGAGCATCCAGTCGCGGACATGACCGATCGCCGCGTTGGCCGCCGATGCAGCGGACGAAAGACCGCGTGCTTCGATGATCGCCGCGCCCCGCTTACCCACTGCCGGCAGAAACACATTGCGGTTCCAGGCTTCGTCGTTGATCAGCGCCTTGAGCGATTGTCCGCTGACCGTGGCGAAGCGATAGTCCGGATACATCGTCGGGGAATGATTACCCCACACGATCAGCTTTTCGATCGATTCGACCGGCTTGCCCGATTTGACCGCAAGCTGCGACAAGGCACGGTTGTGGTCGAGTCTCAGCATTGCGGTAAAGTTCTTTTTCGGCAGCGAGGGCGCGGACTTCATGGCGATGTAGGCATTGGTGTTGGCGGGGTTTCCGACCACCAGCACCTTGATCCTGCGGCTCGCCACGGTGTCGAGCGCCTTGCCTTGCTCGATGAAAATCTTCGCGTTCTCGAGCAGCAGGTCCTTCCGTTCCATGCCCGGACCACGCGGGCGCGCTCCGACCAGGAGCGCGATATCGGCGTCCGTAAACGCGGTTTTTGCATCGGCGGTGCCGGCCATGCCCGCAAGGAGCGGAAACGCGCAATCCTCGAGCTCCATCATGACGCCTTTGAGCGCGGCTTGCGCCTTGTCGATCGGCAGCTCCAGCAGTTGCAGCGAAACCGGTTGATCGTAGCCAAGCATTTCGCCGCTGGCGATGCGGAACAACAGGCTGTAACCGATTTGACCGGCGGCGCCGGTCACCGCCACGCGAACGGGTTTTTTCATCTGGGACTCCTTCGGCGGCAAGGTTCGGTTTCGAGTGCTGCGCGGCACAGCCCCGGTGAATGGGACGCGGACGGCGAATCGAGACACCATTTTACTTGAATACGGCGGCCACCCGGTCGTGCTCGACGAAATCGTGCTGGCTGCCGCGCTCCTCCTCGAGGGGGCCACCAAGGTGGCTGGGCCCATACGTATCGAGTTCGATGCACCTATTTTTAAAACACACTTTGGCGTGCGGATGCTAAAAGCGCAGGAGAAGCTTGATGTGGAAGCGCGTCTTTCGCTGCCTCGAGCGCTGGCGAGCCGGCGCGGAATGCCTGTATAATTTGTTCAGCACGACCACGCGTTCCCGCCGTGTCCCACGTCGCGGACACGGGTCGGAGAATGGAAGAAAAACCATGCCGTTTCCCAGCGATGCCCGTTAGCGGTCCTCCTGTGGTCAAACCGCGACCGGTCTATCTCAACCTGGTGCGGATCCGCCTGCCGCTGCCCGGCATCGTCTCTATCCTCCATCGCATCAGCGGCGCCGCGCTGTTTTTGTTTGCCATTCCACTTGCACTCTTCGCCATGCAGTCGAGTCTTGAATCAGCGGCCGGTTTTGCAAGTATGCAATCGATCTTCGCGCAGCCACTCTGCAAGGTCGTTCTGGTCGGATTGCTATGGGCGTATCTGCACCATTTCTTCGCCGGAATACGTTACCTGCTGATCGACCTGCATGTCGGTGACGATTTGACGCCGGCGCGTCAATCCAGCGTTGTGGTCCTCGTTGCGAGTCTCGCTCTGACACTGATCATCGCGGTGCGGTTGTGGTGACTCGGCCGCTGCGCCAGACCGTCGGGGCGCACTATGGCTGGAAGGACTGGC
>JALZAO010000154.1 GCA_030948305.1 Pseudomonadota bacterium | reverse complement strand
GACTGGCGCAGTGTGCCGATGGTCGCGCTGGGCAACGATCGATGGCGCGCCGCGTTCACGGTCGACCGCATGGGCGCTTATCGCTACACGGTGACCGCCTGGGTGGACGCGTTTCTTTCCTGGCGCCACGATTTCGCGCGGCGGGTCGACGCCGAGGACCTGCTGATCGCGGCACAGGTTGGCGCTGCGCTCGTCGATGGCGCCGCGAGCCGCGCACGCGCCGCGGCGAAGCGCCGCCTCGCGGCGTGGGCCAAGCGCCTGCGCACCGAAAAGGATCCGGCGATTCTCGCAGCGCTGGCGCTCGACGATGACCTGGCTCTTCTGGCCAAGGAATATCCCGACCGCGCTTTCTCAGCCACGCATCCGGTCGAGCTCTCCGTGCACGTCGACCGCGATCGCGCGCGCTACAGCACGTGGTACGAGCTATTTCCGCGCTCGGTGGGACCCAAGCAGGATGTGCACGGAACGTTCAAGGATTGCGAAGCCGTCCTGCCTTATGTCGCAGCGATGGGTTTCGATGTCCTTTACTTCCCGCCGATCCACCCGATAGGCCAGGAGCGGCGCAAGGGCCCGAACAACTCGCTGATCCAGAGCTCGAGCGACGTCGGCAGCCCGTGGGCGATCGGCGCGCTGGAAGGCGGACACACCGCGGTGCATCCGGAGCTTGGAACGCTGGCGGATTTTCGCAAGCTCATCGCACGCGCCGGCGAGCACGGCCTGGAAGTCGCACTCGACATCGCGTTTCAATGCGCGCCCGACCATCCCTGGGTGGCGGAGCACCCGGAATGGTTTCGCTGGCGCCCCGACGGCACGGTGCAATACGCCGAAAATCCACCGAAGAAGTATCAGGACATCTATCCGTTCAACTTCGAATCCGAGCACTGGCAGGATTTGTGGAACGCGTTGGCCGACGTGTTCTCGTTCTGGATCGGCGAAGGCGTGCGCATCTTCCGGGTCGACAATCCGCACACCAAGCCGTTTGCGTTCTGGGAATGGCTGATTGCGCGAGTGCGCCGCGACAATGCCGACGTCATTTTTCTCGCCGAGGCATTCACCCGGCCGAAAATCATGCATCAACTGGCCAAGCTCGGCTTCACCCAGTCGTACACGTATTTCACCTGGCGCAATACCAAGCAGGAATTGACGGAGTATTTCACCGAGCTGACCAAGGATCCGAGCCGCGAATACTTTCGTCCGAACTGCTGGCCGAACACACCCGACATTCTCAATGAATACCTGCAGATCGGTGGCCGGCCGGCGTTCATGGCGCGGGTCGTGCTTGCGGCGACGCTGTCCGCCAATTACGGCATCTACGGACCCGCATACGAGCTGATGGAGCACGTTCCGCGCGAGGCGGGGAGCGAGGAATATCGCGATTCGGAAAAGTATCAGCTCAAGCATTGGGACCTATCGCGCCCCGACAGCCTCGCCGACTTCATCGGCCGGATCAACCGGGCGCGGCGCGACAATACGGCATTGCAGCAGGATTGGACCCTGCGCTTTTTCGCGGTCGACAACGAGCAACTGATCTGCTACGCCAAGACCAGCGGAAATCCTGACGACATCGTCGACAACATTGTCGTGGTGGTCGTCAATCTGGATCCGGCGCACACGCAATCGGGCTGGGTCGAGATCGATCTGGCCGCACTCGGTATGGAAGACGACAGCACTTATCAGATGCACGACCTGCTGACCGATGCGCGTTACCTCTGGCACGGCCGCCGTAACTTCGTGCAGCTCGATCCGTCGCGGACACCGGCGCACCTGTTGCGCCTGCGCCGCCGCGTGAAGAGCGAGCAGGCCTTCGACTACTTCCTCTAACCTAGCTAATGGACACCAAAGCCGCCGCCGCGCCATCGATCCCGGGAATCGCCGCCGGGACCCCGGACGCGCTCTGGTACAAAGACGCGATCGTCTACGAGCTGCACGTCAAGGCCTTTCACGACTCGAACGACGATGGTATCGGTGACTTTCTGGGCCTGGCCGCAAAGCTCGACTACATACGCGATCTCGGGGTCAACACCGTCTGGCTCCTTCCGTTCTATCCGTCGCCGATGAAAGACGACGGATACGACGTCGCCGACTATCACAACGTCGCCCCCGCCTACGGCACGCGCCAGGATTTCCGGCACTTCGTGCGAGAAGCGCATCGACGTGACCTGCGCATCATCACCGAGCTTATCGTCAACCACACCTCGGATCAGCACCCGTGGTTCCAGGCCGCGCGGCGCGCGCCCAAAGGCTCCGACAAGCACAACTTCTACGTCTGGAGCGACGACCCGACGCGCTACGCCGGCACGCGGATCATTTTCACCGACACCGAGAAATCGAACTGGACCTGGGACGACGTCGCGCAGCAGTACTACTGGCACCGGTTCTTCAGTCACCAGCCGGACCTCAATTTCGACAATCCCAAGGTGCTGAAGGCGATCTTCAAGACCATGCGCTTCTGGCTGGACATGGGCGTCGACGGCTTCCGTCTCGATGCGATTCCATACCTTGTCGAACGCGAGGGAACGAACAACGAGAACCTTCCCGAAACGCATGCGGTGATCAAGCAGATTCGCGCGCAGATCGACGAGCACTACGGCGACCGGCTCCTGCTCGCGGAGGCCAATCAATGGCCGGAGGACGTGCGCGAGTATTTCGGCAATGGCGACGAATGCCACATGGCGTATCACTTCCCGCTCATGCCTCGCATGTACAGTGCGATCGCGCAGGAAGACCGGCACCCGATCATCGAAATCATGGGACAGACCCCGGATATCCCGGAGAACTGCCAGTGGGCGATTTTCTTGCGCAACCACGACGAGCTGACGCTGGAAATGGTGACCAGCAAGGAACGCGACTACATGTATCAGACTTACGCCGCCGACCCGCGCGCGCGGCTGAACCTGGGCATTCGCAGGCGGCTCGCGCCGCTGCTCGACAACGACTTCGACAAGATCAAGCTGATGAACAGCCTGCTGTTGTCGATGCCGGGCTCGCCGATGATCTATTACGGCGACGAGATAGGCATGGGCGACAACGTCTATCTTGGCGATCGTGACGGCGTGCGCACGCCGATGCAATGGCGCCCCGACCGCAACGCGGGGTTTTCGTCGGCAGACCCGCAGCGACTTTATCTGCCGCCGATCATGGACTCGGTATACGGTTATCAGGCGGTCAACGTCGAGGCGCAGGCGCGGGAGACGTCTTCGCTGCTGAACTGGATGCGACGCATGCTCGCCGCGCGCAAGCTGCACAAGGCCTTCGGCCGCGGGACGCTGACCTTCCTCAAGCCCACCAACCGCAAGATCCTCGCCTACCTGCGCGAGTACGAGGACGATCTTTTACTTTGCGTGGTCAATCTGGCGCGCTCGGCGCAGCCCGTCGAGCTCGATCTGTCGCAGCACAAAGGGCTGATTCCGACCGAGGTCATGGGCCGAGCGAGCTTTCCTTCGATCGGCGATGCGCCTTATGTGCTTACGCTGCCCGGACACGGTTTCATGTGGTTCCGGCTCGCCAAGGGCGACGAAGCGGCGGCCAAGCGCGACGATCGGACGCTGCGCGAAGAGTTGCCGGTATTGGTGCTGTTCGACGGATGGCAAAGCCTGTTCCGCGATCGCGTCGTGCCGTGGCGTATCGCGCTCTCGGAAAAAGTACGCGCGCAACTCGAGCGTGATCTGCTGCCGGCATTCGTCGCCGCGCAGCGCTGGTACGCGGCCAAGGGCGAGACCTTGAAGCGCGTCGCGCTGATCGATTACGTCCAATGGGGAAAGGCCCCGCCGGAGGGGAGCTGGCTGATCACGCTGGCCAGCGCCGAACGCGCTGCCGGCGAGGCGCAGACCTATCTCCTTCCGCTGACGCTGGTCTGGGAGGATGCGCCCGACGAACGGATGCGTGCGGTGCAGGACGCGACTATTGCCCGCGTACGTCAGCAGGGGCGCGTCGGCGTGCTCGCGGACGCGTTTGCCGACGAAGACTTCTGCCGCGCGCTGGCGGGCGCCATCGGCGCCGGCGAGGACATCCGCTGTGCGCGTGGAACCATACGCTTCATGCGTACTCCCGCCTTTACCGGGCTTGCCGGGCTCGCCGGCGACGACGCCGCCGCGTGGCAGGGCCCGGTGCGCTCCACGGGCGGACAGAGCAGCAACACCGTGCTCGTGCTTGGCGAAAGGCTGTTGCTCAAGGCCTACCGCCGCCTTCACGCGGGCATCAATCCCGAGCTGGAGATCGGACGCTTCCTCTCGGAGACCGTCGGCTTCGCGCACGCGGTTCCGGTGGCGGGCGCCATCGAGTACCTGGCCGCCGACGGCGCGGTCACGACGCTCGCGCTGCTGCAAGGCTTCGTCGACAACCAGGGCGATGCGTGGGGCTACACGCTGAATTACGTCGAGCAGTTTCTGGAGCAGCATCGGGACGGCGTGGTGCCCGTCGGCGAGCCCGCCGATATTCATGGCGGCTATCTCGCGCTCATCCGCACGCTGGGCAAGCGCACCGCGGAACTGCACGCCGCTCTGGCGCACCGAACGGGCAACGCGGCATTCGATCCGGAAGCCATCGAGCCGCGCGACATTAGCGCATGGGTGCGCCACGCGCATGACGTGGCAGCGGCGACGCTGGACCGCGTTGAGCAAAGGCGCGCAACGCTCGATGTCGCAACACAGCCACAGGCCGCGCAACTGCTCGCCGCGAGAATCGAGCTTCTCAAACGCATCGATACCTGCGCGCCACAGACCGTGCGCGCGTTCAAGACGCGTTTGCACGGCGACTATCACCTGGGCCAAGTGTTGATCGCCCAAAACGATTTCGTGATCACCGATTTCGAGGGAGAGCCTGCGCGCCCGCTGGCTGAACGACGGCAGAAGCACTCTGCGCTCAGGGACGTCGCCGGCATGCTGCGCTCCTTCAACTACGCGTTGCATCAGGCAATCGCGCACGCGACGATCGAACGCCCCGACGCGCTAGCGTCGTTGCAGGCGCCCGCGCGGGCATGGGAAGCCGTCACGAGGATTGCGTTCCTGGACGCATACCGCGAGACCGCGTCGCGCGCGGGCCTGTTCACGTCATGGGACGAGATGCGCGGCCTGCTCAATTTGTTCCTGCTGGA
>JALZAO010000153.1 GCA_030948305.1 Pseudomonadota bacterium | reverse complement strand
GATGTGGACGGAAGGGGACTCCCTGTCATGCGAGGCGCGAATCTAGCATTGATCTTCAGCACACTAGCACGCTGGCGCGGGCGCTTCAAACATGGCCGGCGAGTGCGTCACGGCCGGCAGCGGCAATCGCGTCGATCCAGGTCCGAGCGGCAGGGACCGACCCGGCCCAGCGCAGGAAACCGTGGATCATGCCGTCACAGCGCACGACTCGAACCGGCACACCAGCCGCGGCGAGAGCGCGCGCGTAGTCGACGCCATCGTCGCGCAGCACGTCGTATTCGGCGACCGCAATGACGGCGACGGGGAGGCCGGAGAGATCGGCGGCAGCGAGCGGCGAGAGCTCCGCCGCATCGACAGCCGCGCCTGCGCGGTAGGTTTCCCAATACCACGCCATTTGCGCTCCGGTGAGGTTGTACCCGGCGGTGAATTCGCGATACGACCCGCGCGCGCACGTCGCATCGAGGGCAGGATAGAGCAGCAACTGCAGATCCGGCAGCGGCGAGCTCACGGCGCGAAGTCGCAGCGCCAGCGCCGCAGCAAGATTGCCTCCCGAGCTGTCGCCTGCGACGACATGGCGCGCGCCGTCGGCGCCGAGCTCGCGAGCGTGCGCGCGGGCCCAGTGCCACGCGGTTTCGAAGTCGTCGATCGCCGCGGGATAGGCATGCTCCGGGGCACACCGGTAATCGACCGCGACGACGACTGCGGGCAGACGATTGGCGAGCATCCGGCACAGGCGATCGTGCGAATCGAGCGAGCCGGTGACCCAGCCGCCGCCGTGCGCGTAGAGGAAGAGCGGCAGCGCCGAGAGAGTCTCCGGCCGGTAGATGCGTAATGGAATCGCGCATCGTTCGCCGAATTCGCTCGCGTCGCTCACCGAGGCGAGCGTTTCCGGCGAGCCGCCCAGAAGCTTCGGCGCTTCCTCGGCCGCTTTTCGCAGCGCGGCTATGTCGGATTGCGCCGTGCCCGGCGGCACCTTGAACACCGTGTCGAGGAGAAGTCGGATATGGGGATCGAGCATCGAATTTCCGTGCGTTCCGCGAATTTTCGCGCATTTCAGTCGCCGCGTCAGCAGCGCATCGTAGACGATGCGCTGTCGCCGGTTGACAATGCATGCGCGCGGCGGCAACGTCGCATTTTGTTCTCGGCCGTAAGCCGGGGGCAATTGCCGCAAATTTTCGTAGCTAAGAGGAGGTCGATACCGTGATATCGAATAGCCGGCGTTATTTTTGTGTCGCAGTATCCATTCTTGTTGCCGCAACGGTTTGCTCGGAGCACACGCCAGCGCACGCCGCGAAAATCACCGAATGCGCGAGGATCGGCACTTGCTACTGCGTGAACGAAGATTTGAAGCCGACGATCGGATCGAAGGTCGAGCGCTTCCGGCAGACGATTGCCGACCAGCGCAAGAGCGGCAAGGCCGTCGGCTACTTGAGCGTTCCGCTGACGTCGGCCGGCGGCGGCAACTTCAACGTGAACAAGGAAGTGGCGGAAAGCGCGAAGGCTGCGATCGAAAAACGCTTCGGGGCGGATTTCGTCTGGGTTCTCAATCCGGGCACGCTGGATGCCGATCTGCCCAAAGGCACCGGGACGGATTACATGCTGATGTGGGTGAGTCTCATCGAGGGCAGCGACGGGCTCGGCGATTTCGACTTCGTGTATTTCGCGGGACCGCAGGATTTTGCCCGCTATTTCGGGTTCGACGGCAACGCCGATATGGCCAAGCTCGACGCCTACTTCGACAAGCGGGTCAGGGCCGACCCCGAATTCGCGACGGCTGTGCAGAACGGGCTCACCAAGGCCGCGTTTCGCAAATATTATGCGTTGCGCGCATCTGCGTCGGTCAGCCGTGGCGCTCACGACGAGTGGAACATTTTCCGCCTCATCAACGAGCGGCGCCGCGCCGACAGCAAGTTTGGAACCGGCAACCAGATTCCCGTTTTGTTCGACGGGCGCGGTGTGGCACCGGCCGACGCGGAGGCGCCCGTGTCGGAAGGCTACGTCGGCAAGTGCGCGCTATGAGACGCCGCAACCGCCTGCGTCCCGCCAGGGAGACCGCAGATGCAAAGTGTTTAGCGTTGCGCGGTCCGGATTCGACGCGATTTGACGCAACCCACGCGAGTCGGTACCGTGCGACAAAGCGTTCCACCAGACTGCGTTTTGCTCCAAAAACAGTCGCAGCGCGAAGTCTCATGGAGGATTCCCGATGATCATCACCCGACGTTTGCTGCACCGGGCCGCACGCGCCATCGCGGCCCTTCCCTTATTGGGGCTCGCGCTGTGCGTGCAGCTTGTTCCCGCGCCCGCCGTCGCTGCCGACACGCTGAATGTCTATTCGATCTGGCCCGAGAACTGGGCGCGGCCCATGTTCGAGGAATTCGAGAAGGCGACCGGCATCAAAGTCAACTTCGTTCGCTTCTCGTCAGGCGAGGCGCTCGCCCGCATCATTGCCGAAAAGAACAATCCGCGTGTGGATGTGCTCTTTGGCGGGCCGGTAGAAACCTTTGCCGCCGGGATCAACGAGGGATTGTTCGAGCCGTACAAGCCGCCATCCTTCGCGGCGCTTCCCGCCCGTTTTCGGCACGCCGACGGACAATGGATCGCCATCGCCGACGATCCGCTGGTGTTCATGTCCAACGACAAGTTCATCAAGGAGAACGGCCTCAAGGCGCCGGCGTCGTGGAACGACCTGCTCGCGCCTGCGTACAAGAACATGCTGCAGATGGCCGACGCGCGGACCTCCGGAACGGCGGTCACGCGCATTTTCTCCGTGCTCGAGGTCAACGGCCGCGATGAGAACAAGGCGTTCGACTATATGAAAAAGTTGCGGCCCAATGTGCAGCTGTATACCAAAAGCGGCGGCGGGGGAACGCTGCCGGTCGGCCTGGGTCAGGCCGGTGCCGGCATTTTCTTCATCGTCGACGCATTGGACACGAAGGCGAAAGGCTACGAGGTGACGATAAGCTTCCCGCAGGAAGGCATCGGCACGGCGGCCGAAGGCATTGCGCTGCTCAAGGGTGCCAAGAATCCCGCGCTCGGGAAGAAGCTGATCGACTGGGCCACTTCGCCGGCGATGCAGGGACTTTTCGCGAAGTACAAGATCAACTTCGTCCCCGCGCACCCCGATGTCGCGCTCGAGCCCAGCCTCGCCGCGGTATTGAAGGGCGCGAAGATTTTCCCGATCGATGCCGATTACGCCGGCGCCAACCGCAAGCGCATTGTCGACCGCTGGATCGCGGAAGTGTTGAATCCCTAGACGCCTGGTCGCTGGCGTCGTGATGAGCGCGACCGGCCGCTGGAGGGCTGCGACGACGGGCATGCGCAACGACCCGGCCGTCGCAGCAGCCGTGTTCGTGCTGTGGGCGCTGCTGGCGCTGTTCGTCGTCTACCCGCTGGCGATGCTCCTCGCCCGGGTGTTGACCGACAACGGAGCGTTCACCACCGCCGGCCTCGCCGCGGTGCTTTCCGACCGACACCAGATCCGCGCGTTCGGCAACAGCCTACTGCTCGCCCTGCTGGTCGGGAGCGCCGGAACCACGCTCGGCTTTCTGTTCGCGTTCACCGCGGCGCGCGGCCGCCTGCCCCGCTGGCTCCTCACCGCCATCGACGTCGCGGTGCTGCTGCCGCTGGTGTCGCCGCCGTTCACGACCGCGATCGCGATGATTTTTTCGTTTGGACCGCGCGGGCTCATCACCTACGATCTGCTCGGACTCAAGGGAGTGACCGTCTACGGCCTCACAAGCACGTTTTTTTCCGAGGTGCTGACCTTCTTTCCGATCGCCTATCTGACGCTGCGCCCGCTCCTTGCCGCGATCGATTCGAACGTCGAAGGCATGGCTTTTTCGCTCGGGGCGTCCCGCTGGCGGGTCTTTCGCACGGTGACGCTGCCGCTCACCATTCCGGGGCTCGCCAACGCCTTCCTGCTGCTGTTCGCGGCGTCGCTCGCCGACTTTGCGACGCCGCTGATCCTCGCCGGCAACCAGTTCCCCGTGCTGCCGACGCAGGCGTACTTGCAGATCACGGGTCTGTTCGATCTGCGCGGCGGCGCCGCATTGTCCTTCGCGCTGCTTCTGCCTGCCCTCGCGGTCTTCCTGCTGCAGCGCTACTGGGTGAGCCGGCGCTATTACGTGACGATCACCGGCAAGGGGGCGGGCCAGACGCCGTTCGACAGCATCGGGCCGGCCATGCGCGCGGTTCTGCTGGCTGCGTGCGCGGTGGTCGCGCTGGTCGTGGTCTATTTCTACGTGCTGCTGCTGTACGCCTCGCTCGTCGTGGCGCTGGGCGCCAACCACGCCTTCACGCTGCAACATTACCGCACGATCTTTACCGACGGGCTGAAGGCCATCCGCGACACCTTGATCATCGCGGCCCTGGCGATGCCGCTCGGCGGCCTCTACGGGATCCTGCTGGGGTATCTGGTCACGAAGAAGTCGTTCGTTGGGCGCCATACGATGGAGCTCGTCTCGATGATCAATTACGCGTTGCCGGGGACGATCGTCGGCATCGCCTATTTAATCGCATTCAATGAGCCGCCGCTGGAACTGACGGGCACAGCGCTCATCATCATCGCCTGCTACATCTTCCGCTACGGGCCCACCGGGATCCGGGCCACCGTAGCTCTGCTGCAGCAGATCGACAAGAGCCTGGAGGAAGCCTCGCAGGGACTCGGTGCCGGCAGCGGCGTCACGTTTCGTCGCGTCACCCTGCCGCTGATCATGCCCGCGTTCTTTGCCGGACTCGGCGTGGTGTTCATCCGTTCGATGACGGCGATCAGCGCGACGATCTTCCTGGTCTCGATCAGCTGGACGCTCATCACGGTGAAGATACTAGAGAACATCACCGAGCTGTCGCTGGGCCCGGCGGCGGCGTTTTCGGTGCTCGTCGTTGGGATCGTGTTCGCGGTGATTGCGATCATCGGCCGCGTGCTGCGCCTCTTCCGTGCGCCCGGCGCGATGCCAATGACAAGCCTGCTGGGAGGATGAACGTGGAGACGATCGGCGTCCAGGTCGACGGCGTATCGAAGCGCTACGCGCATCGCGTGAAGGGTGAGATATACGCCGCCCGCGACGTCAGGCTCGACGTCCGGCCGGGCGAGTTCCTGACCCTGCTGGGGCCGTC
>JALZAO010000152.1 GCA_030948305.1 Pseudomonadota bacterium | reverse complement strand
GGTTTGCTGAACGCCGCCGATCATTTGGTTGCCGACGAGATCGACGGTTGCTATCCCGTCAGTCGCCGACTGGACGCCGCAGGCTGGGCCCAACCAGTCGATATCGCCCGCGATCACAGTCCAGCCGGTGAGGTTTGTGCTGCCGCTTGGAAGGGTGACAAAACAGGGCCCGGGGCTCGTGATCGGGAATCCGGCCTCAAAGCTCCCGTTCTGAAATGGCGCAGCCCAGACAAGCTGGGCGAATGCGAACATGGCAAACGTTGCGGCGATGCGATGCATGGACCGACGCCCTTCCTTGCGAACCGTGAACGGATTCTATCGTTGCGATGCGGAGGTGTCGAGCAAGGATAGCGTCACGCGAGCCAACACGAGATGGAACCACTCATGACGCTATAATCAAGGGTTCGTATTCCGGGTGCATCTCCAATGTTGAGAGCTGAACGGCTCGCCGCACAACGCGGCGGCGTCACCTTGTTCGCGAACGTGGCTTTTGCATTAGGTTCCGGAGAGGCGCTAATCGTGACCGGCGCCAACGGCAGCGGCAAGACGACGCTGCTGCGCATCGTGGCGGGATTGACACAGCCACACCTCGGCCAACTGTCGTGGCGGGGCGAGCCCGTCGCTGCATTCGATCACATTCTCAGAGCCGCAACGCTGTACATCGGCCACGCCGCCGCCCTCAAGGACGAATTCACCGCCGGGGAGAACCTTCATTCGCTCGCCGCCTTGCACGATGCCGTGCCGGACCGCGACGCGGTACGCGATGCACTTGAAGAATGGTCGCTCGGCCTCCACGACGACATCCCCGCACGCGTGCTGTCGCAGGGTCAAAGGCGCCGCGTTGCGCTTGCGCGCATGAACCTCGCCCGGCGCCGTTTGTGGGTGCTCGATGAGCCGGCGACGGCACTCGATGCATCGGGCGTTGCGACGCTGGAGAAGCGAGTCAATGCGCACCTCTCGGGCCAAGGCGTCGCCGTGATCGCGACCCATCAGCCGCTCGCGCTGGCGGCTGGCACAATGCGCAGCCTCGAGCTCTGACGGGCACCGCCTTGACGGCAGTCGAAGCAATCACCGACGCGACACGCGACTCGAGCGCATGGCGCGGCTTCGCATGGGCGATGACTCGCGACTTGAGACTGGCGATTCGTTCCAAGGCGGAATTGGGCGTTGCGCTTCTGTTCTACGTGATCGTGGTGACGCTTTTCCCGTTGGCGGTGGGTGCCGAGCCCGCGCTGCTGCGCGCGCTGGGACCCGGCGTGCTTTGGGTCGCGGCGCTGCTCGCCTCGCTGTTGTCGCTGCCCCGCATCTTTGCGGCCGACTTCGCCGATGGCAGCTTGGAGCAGATCGCGCTGTCGACGCATCCGCTGCCGGCGCTGATCTCCGGTAAAATAGCGGCGCATTGGATGTCGACCGGCCTTCCGCTCGCAGTTGCCTCCCCGCTTCTGGGTGCGCAGTTCAGGCTGACGACCGACGAGGGGTGGTTGCTGGCGCTCGGATTGCTGATGGGCACGCCGACGCTGTCGCTGCTGGGCGCGATCGGTGCCGCGCTGACGCTTGGCCTGCGCGCCGGCGGTGGTCTGCTCGCGCTGCTGATCCTGCCCCTTTACGTTCCCATCCTGATCTTCGGCGCAGGTTCGATCGAAGCGGCGCGCGCCGGGCTGGGGGCGGGCGCACAACTTTCCCTGCTCGCCGCGGCACTGCTGGCAGCACTGGTGGGTGCGCCGCTCGCGGCAGCCGCCGCGGTGCGCATCGCTCTGGATTGAAAAGGTCAACGAGGACTATGGGCTCGATCACCTGGTTCAAGCTCGCATCGCCGGCGTCGTTCTTCCCGTTGGCGCGCCGGCTCGTGCCGTGGTTCAGCGCGGGTGCGGCAGCGCTCGCCGTGGCGGGACTGTGGTTGGGCCTTGTGGTCGCTCCGACTGACGCCCAGCAGGGCGACGCCTACCGGATCATTTTCATTCACGTGCCCGCGGCGTGGATGTCGATGTTCATCTACATCGTCATGGCGTTCTGGTGTGCGGTATCGCTTACCTTCAACACCCGACTTGCGGCAATGCTGGCGCAGGCGCTGGCGCCGACCGGTTCCATGTTCACCGTGCTGGCGCTCGTCACCGGCGCGATGTGGGGCAAGCCCGCCTGGGGCACGTACTGGGCGTGGGACGCGCGGATGACGTCCGAGCTCATTTTGCTGTTCCTTTATTTCGGATACATGGCGCTCTCGCACGCCATCGACGATCCGAGACGCGCCGATCGCGCGAGCGCGGTGCTGGCGCTGGTCGGCGCCATCAATGTTCCGATCATCTATTTCTCCGTCAAATGGTGGAACACGCTGCATCAGGGCGCGTCGGTGAGCCTGACTTCGGCTCCGACCATGGCGGCCTCGATGCTGACTGGCATGCTGGTCATGGCATTCGCCGCGTGGTTCTACGCCATTGCGATCGCCTTGATACGGGTGCAGGCGATCATCGTCGAACGCGAAAAGAATGTCCGCTGGATGGGCGAGCTCCTGCCCCTGATACGATGAAGGCAAGCGGCCTGTCCGAGTTTCTGGCCATGGGCGGCTACGGTTTCTACGTGTGGACATCGTACGTCGTGGCGGCGATCGCCGTCGCGGTGGAAATCGTCGCCGTGCGCGCTCGCCTCCGCGCGGCGGTGAAATCCGCGCTGAAACCGGACCGCGCGGCCACGCTGCCCGACGATACCCAATGAAGCCGCGCACCCGTCGCTTTGCGTGGATCGCGGCCGGCCTCGGGATTCTCGGCGTAGCGGTGGCGCTGGTGCTTTCGGCATTCCAGTCGAATCTGGTGTTCTTTTTCACGCCAAGCCAGATCGCGGCCAAGGAGGCGCCGCAGGGACGGCCGTTTCGCGTGGGCGGAATGGTCGAAACCGGCAGCCTGGCGCGAGAGCCCAACACTTTGACGGTGCGCTTTCGCGTGACCGACACGGCGCAGACGATTCCGGTTTCCTACACCGGGCTCCTTCCTGACTTGTTCAAGGAAGGCAAAGGCGTCGTTGCGCAGGGAACGCTGGAATCCGACGGCGTTTTCCACGCCAGCGAAGTCCTCGCCAAACACGATGAAAACTACATGCCGCCGCAAGCCAAGGATGCCGTCGACCAGGCACGCAAGGGAATGACCATGAAAAGCCTCCATCAGGACGCGAAGGCCGACCGATGATTCCGGAACTCGGCCACTTCGCGCTGATCGTCGCGCTCATCACTGCGCTCGTGCAGGGCACCTTGCCGATGCTTGGCGCGGCGATGCGCGAGCCGCGGCTGATGGCGCTCGCGCGGCCGGCAGCGCGCGCCCAGTTCCTGCTCGTCGCGCTGGCCTTTGCCTGTCTCGCGTGGTCGTTCGTGGCCAACGATTTTTCGGTGCAGAACGTGGCCACCAACTCCAATTCCGAGCTGCCGCTGCACTATCGCGTCGCCGCGACATGGGGCTCGCACGAGGGCTCGCTGCTGCTGTGGACGCTGATGCTCGGCGGCTGGAGCTTCGCGGTGACGCTCTTCTCGAAGAACCTGCCGGCACCGATGCTGGCGCGGGTGATTTCGGTGATGGGACTCGTCAGCGTCGGCTTCCTGTTGTTCCTACTGTTCACGTCCAACCCATTCGAGCGCCTGGTGCCGGCCGCGGCCGAGGGCCGCGACTTGAATCCGCTGCTGCAGGATCCCGGCATGGTCTTCCACCCGCCGCTGCTTTACATGGGCTACGTCGGCTTCTCGGTAGCCTTCTCGTTCGCCATCGCCGCCTTGCTCGGCGGCCGCCTCGACGCCACGTGGGCGCGCTGGTCGCGGCCATGGACCACGGTTGCGTGGGCGTTCCTCACCGTCGGCATCGCGCTGGGCAGCGGCTGGGCGTACTACACGCTCGGCTGGGGCGGATGGTGGTTCTGGGATCCGGTGGAGAATGCCTCGTTCATGCCCTGGCTCACCGGCACCGCGCTCATTCATTCGCTCGCGGTCACCGAAAAGCGGGGAGCGTTCAAGAGTTGGACCGTGCTGCTCGCGATCGTCGCCTTTTCGCTGTCGCTGCTAGGTACCTTTCTTGTCCGTTCCGGCGTGCTGACCTCGGTGCACGCGTTCGCCACCGACCCGGCGCGCGGCGTTTTCATTCTCGCCTTCCTGGCGATCGTGATTGGCGGCTCGCTGGCGCTGTTTGCCTATCGCGCGGGAAAGGTTGGATTGGGAGGCACCTTCGCCCTGATCTCGCGCGAGTCGATGCTGCTGGCCAACAACGTGCTCCTCATCGTGGCGCTGGCAAGCGTGCTGCTCGGGACCTTGTATCCGCTGTTTCTGGACGCATTGAATCTGGGCAAGATTTCAGTCGGTCCGCCGTATTTCGAAACGGTGTTCTATCCGCTGATGGCGCCGGCGGCGTTCCTGATGGGTGTCGGGCCGCTCGCGCGCTGGACGCGCACTCCCCTGCCCGAGCTCGCCGTCCGGCTCCGCTGGGCGCTTGGCGTCGCGCTCGCCACGGCGCTCGTCGCGCCGTTTCTGCTCGGACGCTGGTCGCTGCTCGTTGCCTTCGGTCTTTTTCTGGCGTTCTGGATATTCGCAACGACCGTCGTCAATCTGCGTCAACGGGTGTTGGCGTCTCCTCGTCGCGGAATGCTGCGGAGGCTCTGTGCCAACTCGCCGTCCTATTACGGAATGATGGTCGCGCATCTCGGCGTCGGTGTTTTCGTCGTCGGCGTAACGCTGGTCAAGGGCTACGAGGTCGAAAAGGACGTGCGGCTCGACATCGGCGAAAGCGTCGCGCTGGGCGGTTATGATTTCAAGTTCCTCGGCGTGACGCCGCAGCCGGGACCCAATTACCGTGCGCTCACGGGAGCCGTCGAGGTGCGCAAGGACGGGCGGCTGATCGAGACGCTGGCGCCGGAAAAACGCATCTACAACGCGTCGGGACAGACGATGACCATCGCGGCGATCGACACCGGCTTTTTCGGCGACCGCTACGTGTCGCTTGGTGAACCGGTCAGCGCCGACACGACCGACATTAACGGCCCGTGGGGTGTGCGCATCTACCTCAAACCCTTCGTGGACTGGATCTGGATGGGTGCCTTCCTGATGGCGCTCGGTGGATTCATCGCCGTGTCGGATCGCCGTTATCGACTCGCGCTCAAG
>JALZAO010000151.1 GCA_030948305.1 Pseudomonadota bacterium | reverse complement strand
AAGCATCACTGCCTGATGTTGAGCCCCGAAGAAGTATTGCCCGCGCTCGATCAATGGGGCGACGTTTTTGACGAGCCCTTCGGCGACCAGGCGGCGTTACCGACCATGCTGCTTGCGCAACATGCGAGGAAAAACGTAACGGTCGTTCTTACCGGTGAAGGAGCCGATGAAGTTTTCGGCGGCTACAGCAACTACGACAAACGCATCCGGGAGGAGCGCTTCACCAGCGTACTCGGCGCGCGCGGCTCCCCGATTCCTTACTTGATACGTCGGCTTCCCGCACGCCTTGCGCGTGATCGGATCCTCAAAGCGGCAGCCGAGCCTCGCTCCAGGCGATACGCGACGATCCCGAATATTTTTGACGCGCTCCTCCGACGCGAATACTTTACGGAACGGTTTCGACGTTCCATCTCGGCACGCATCGCCGATCGCGCGGAGCAGTTCTACAACGAGTGTGACTCGCCGTCATATCTCGATCATCTGCTCAATATCGATGCTCGATTGTGGCTACCCGATGATTTGCTGACCAAGGTCGATCGATCGACCATGGCGCATTCCCTCGAAGCGCGTGTGCCTTACCTGGATCATGAGTTTTTCGGATGGTGCGCACGCTTGCAACCCGACGACAAGGTGCGCGCTCGAGGACGCAAGCTTCTCCTGAAGCGGCTCGCGGAGCGGCATCTTCCCCTCGATATCGTGCATCGCCCAAAGCAGGGATTCATGATGCCATTGCAGCGATGGCTGGGCCGCGAGCTGAAAGGCGAACTCGAACACGCACTTGGTCCGGCGGGGCTGCAACGGCGAGGATTGATTCGATCAGACGCGATAGAGCGCCTGCTGCGTGAGCATTCACTGAACGTTCACAATCACGCCATGCGGCTCTGGGTGTTGCTGATCCTTGAGCGCTGGTTTGTGCGATACGAACCCTCCTTCTCGCTCTAGCACGTGCGGCCGCTCTCAATTGTCCACACCGAGAATTCCGCTGGCTGGGGAGGCCAGGAAATCCGCATTCTCACCGAAGCTCGCGGAATGCTGGAGCGCGGCCATCGAGTCACGCTCCTGACGCCGCCCGAGACGCCGATATACGGCGCGGCTGCGCGTTACGGCGTTCCGGCGGTTCCTCTCGGCATCCGTCGCAAACAGCCTTCCGATCTTTGTGTGCTTCGCAGCTGGCTGTCGAGGCACAGGCGGGCGATTGACGTCCTCAACACGCACAGCTCGACCGACAGCTGGCTTGGTGCCCTTTCCTGTGCGTCCATGGCCGATGCGCCGCCCATCGTCCGCACGCGGCACGTGTCGACGCGCATCAACAACAGCGCCGCGACGCGGTGGCTTTATAGTCGGGCATCAGCGCACATCGTGACCGCGGGCGAGGCCATACGGAGGAGCATCGCCGAGACCAATGCAGTCCCGCTTGACCGGATGACGTCCGTGCCCACAGGCATCGATCTTCGGCAATTCGTTCCGGGCGACGCGGCCGTTGCGCGATCGAGAGTGGGCCTGCCGCAAAGACCCACGCTGGGTATCGTCGCCACCTTGCGTGATTGGAAGGGCCATGAATACCTGTTCGAGGCGATCGCCCTCGAGCGAAATGCGTGGGCGGACTGGAACATCGTGGTCGTTGGTGACGGGCCGTATCGCGCGAAGCTCGATAGGCGAGCTGCGCAACTCGGGTTGGCCGACAAGCTGCGGTTCGTCGGTCAGCAGGAAGATGTCGTGCCCTGGCTTCAGGCGCTCGATCTCTTCACGCTGCCTTCCTATGGCGAGGAAGGTGTGCCGCAAGCGATCATGCAGGCAATGGCGTGCGCAATCGCGGTCGTATCAACGCCGGTTGGCGCCATCCGCGAAGCCGTCGACGAAGGTGTCACTGGCGTACTGGTCGAACCACGGTCGGCGAGCGCGCTCAGCGCCGGTCTCGCGCGCTTGCGCGACAACTCGGAATTGCGGGCCCGCTATTCACTGGCCGGTAGGGCTCGTGCAATTGAGTTCTTTGGCATCGATCGAATGCTCGATGGCATGGAATCGGTCTTCCGACACGTCCTGGATCCAGCCTGACATGTGCGGGATCGCGGGATATTTCGGCAGTCGCATGGTGGGTTCTCCGACCGTAGAGCGTATGTTGAACGCCTTGCGGCAACGCGGCCCGGATGCCGAGCGCGTGCAAGCCTGGGACGCCGATTTTCGCCCGGCATCCTTACCCGCACCGAATGCATTGCTGAACACGCGTTTGGCAATCATCGATCCCCGGCCGGAAGCCGACCCGCCGATTGCCAATGACGCCGGCGATATCTGGGTCACCTATAACGGCGAAGTCTACGACTGGAGCGCGGATGCCGCGGTGCTGAGGAACGAGGGGTTTCATTTCCGTACTCGTTCCGACACCGAATTCATTCTCCACGCTTATGAACATTGGGGCATTGGCTTCCTGCCCCGGCTTCGTGGCATGTTCGCCATTGCGATCTGCGACCTTCGTCGCCGCGTGATTTTTGTGATCCGTGACCGCCTCGGGCTCAAGCCAGTCGTGTACGTGCATCGAAAAGATGGATTCGCGTTCGCGTCGACGGTGCGCGCGGTGCTTCCTTGGCTGCCTCCGGACGCCCGTGCTTTCTCGCCGAGCGGCCTCGACGCGTATCTTGCTCATCGAACCATTCCGGCGCCGCGCACGGCATTCGCCAACATTGCAAGGCTGCCACCCGCGCATTACCTGCGTTACGACCTCAATACCGGCAATGCATCGACCATCGAGTATTGGCGCCCCGAACCATCGCCGGATCCCTGGCTGCCGACGTTCGATGCTGCGATCCGCATGCGCACAGTTGCCGACAGGCCGTTGGGGCTTTTCCTGTCGTCCGGCGTTGATTCCAGCGCCATCGCGTGCCGTCTCGCAGCGATGAGCTTTCAGGGTTTGCAGACCTTCACTGCCGCGTTCAGTGGCACCTCGTTCGACGAAAGCGAGGATGCGAAGCGAACAGCAGAGACGCTCGGCCTCTCGAATCGCGCCATTCCGATGAACCTCAAGATAACCGACGATTTCGAGAGAATCATCGCCGATCTTGACGAACCGTTTGCCGATCCGTCGAGCGTGCCCACGTGGTACCTGTCCCGAGAAGCGACGCGACATGTGAAAGTCGTGCTCGGTGGCGACGGCGGCGATGAGCTCTTTGCCGGCTACAAGCGGTACGCGAAGCACATGCGCACGGCCTGGCGGCATTGCCTGCGCTTGCGGCACGCGCGACCTCCCGCCGGCATCAGCGGAAACGCATGGCAGCGCCTGGTCGAGGAATTGCGCCTCGACTGGGCTTCTGCCTACGTGTTGCGGTTTTCCGGGTTCACGCCGGGTGAAAGGCTTTTTCTGGCGCCTGATTACGACGCGCAGCCGCATTACTGGCGCATGCCGCCGGGGACTTCCGCCGTCACGCTGGGAACGCTGCTCGAGATCGATCGACTCAATTATCTGCCCGACTATATTCTGCGCAAGGCCGATCTCTGCACGATGGCGCATGGGCTCGAGATGCGCGCGCCATTTCTCGATCATCACTTCGTTGCCGCGGTGCTTGCCTTGCCGGATGCAATGCGATTCACGACGCCTGCAAAGGAGATTTTCGCGCAGGTGCTCGATCCGTTGGGCGGCGATGATCCCTTGACTCGAAAGAAGCGCGGGTTCAATCCACCCATTGAAGGCTGGCTGAAGGAAGATCTCTCTCCACGCCTGGGCGGCTTGGGCAAGCGCTTGCAAAATACTACGTCAGGGCAGCTGGCCGGATATCGCGTCGATGCTCTCATCGCGGCGTGGACCGGCGGGGAGCATCGGTTTGCCGAACAGGTTTTGCAGCTCGTCATCCTGGACGAATCGCTGGCACAACTCGCGAACCTTGCCCGCACCACATGAATAGTCGCGGCCCTTCCCGATGGCTCGTCATGCCGCTTGCGGCAGGCCGGATAGCTGCCGGCGCGCTTCGGCGGCGCCGAGCCGTGCCGGACGCACCACGGCGGGTGCTGATCGCGCACGACCTTCTACTCGGCGACACGATCATGTTGACGCCGCTCTTGGCGAAATGCCGCGAACGCTGGCCGTCCGCGGATATCGTCATGACCTGCGCGCCTTCTTACCGCGGCCTGTACGCGACGAGTCCCTACGGAGTCCGCGTTCTCGCCTACGATCCGCGAGACGTGCACTCGCTCAAGCGCTTGCGTGCCGAGGCGCCGTTCGACCTGGCGCTCATCCCTGGCGATAATCGATATTCGTGGCTTGCGCGCGCGCTCGGTGCACGATGGGTGGTTGGCTTCTCCGGCGCGGATGCGCGTTACAAGGACTGGCCGATCGATGAGCTGCGGAGCTATCCAGACGTGCCGACGGCCTGGGCCGATATCGCCGCCGGTCTGATCGACGGCCCGGCACCGGCCCGCTATCGCACGAGCGATTGGCCTGCGCCACCCGCGGCCGCATTCGAAGCGCCCATTGCACCCTACTGCGTCATTCACGCTGGCGCGAGCAGCGCGCTCAAGCTGTGGCCGGCAGACAGATGGTCTGAGGTCGCACGGCGACTGAAGACCCTGGACCTGGGCGTCGTGCTGAGCGCGGGGCCGGGCGAGGCACACCTGCTCGACGCGATCGATCCCGCCCGGGAATTTCCGCGCTTCGGCGGCAACCTAGCGCTTGCACAGATGTGGCATCTTCTCGAGCGCGCCAAGGTGCTGATCGTTCCGGATACCGGCATTGCGCATCTCGGGCGCCTTGTCGGGGTGCCGACGCTCGCGCTATTTGGACCCGGCTCCGCCTTGCTCTCCGGCGCCGGGGAATTCTGGCGCGACAGTCCCTTCACGGCTCTCACGATTCCAGACTTTCCGTGCCGGGACCAAACCGTCACGATGAGGCGGAATGTGCGCTGGATCAGGCGCTGCGAGCGATTCCAGGGAGCTGCACCCGGTCAATGCCCGGAGGCGCGCTGCATGCTCGCGCTATCCACGGACGAAGTCTCGCGCGCCGCCGTCCAGTTGCTTTCTGTCCCCCCAACACAGGTGAGGCCAACAACTGCCTTCGCAGACCTTGGCGGCGCGAGGGGCTAGCGGCGCGAGCTACCCGGCGCGGGGCCCCGCGAAGCGTGGGGATAGGACGCCGTAGGGC
>JALZAO010000006.1 GCA_030948305.1 Pseudomonadota bacterium | reverse complement strand
ACCAATATCCCCCGTTATCACGAAACCATTCTTGGCCAGCTGAAGCGCCTGGGGGAGGTTGACTTTGCCCCGCGTGAGCGGGCGCGCATCGCCGAAATCATGCGCGAGCCGGTGATGTTCCTGCATACCGAGCTGGCGCGGCGCTATGCGGGTAAGCCGCAACCCGCATCCGAGCGCGAAAACGATGCGGCGGAACAAGCGCTTGCCTTGTGGAACGCGCTGTGGAGCCAATACTCGGCGTGCCTGAAGCCCCTGCTCGAAGGCGATCCCGAACTCCAGAACGTGAAAGCGAAGGTGCTCCAGCGCGGGCTCTGGGTCGGCAAGCAGTTGATGCTGGTTTACGGACTCGCGCGCCGCCTTCCCGCGCCGGCAGTCTGGCAAGAGCTGCATGCGTATTACAGGCTCGCGGAGATTCTCGATTGTGCCGTCACGGCGGTGTCCGATGAGCTGATGCCGAGCGCAGTCGGCGTCTCGTGCTACTCCACTTATTGCCACGCGCTTCTATTGGATCTTGCCGATCCGTGCGCGATGACGGTGCGCCAAATCGAGTTGACCGATCGATGGCTGTCGATGTGGGCGCGCAAGGTGTTCCCCTACGCCGAGCAGCGCGAAACCGAGGGTCCTCTGATCGTGATCGACCTGGAGGCACCCATGGGCGCGGTGCTCTTGCCGGCGGGGACGCGCAACGCAGGTGAGACGACGCGCTACGGCTATCCGGCAAAGCTCATCACCAGCGTGCGCGGCCGGCTCAAGCGGCTGGCAAGTGGAGCGAATCCCGCCGAGCTGCAACTGGGCCACGACGCCGCCGTGGAAGCCTGCACGGCGCTCCTGACCTATCTCGATTCGCGCTGGTATGCGCTGCCGGCGAAACGCACCGGCGTAGACGGGAATGCCACCGTCGAGCTTTGCGTCGGCGGCCTAGGGGCGGCGTATTTTCGCATTTCGGGCCGCACATTCAACAGCGCGGATCTGCTGGGCCGGCTTTCCTACCAGGGTACGCAGCATCTCGCCACGCTTGGCGCCTTGACCGACTACGATCGCAACAAGGAAGAAGCCGAGAAGAGCTGGGCGTGGGAATCGTGGCAGGGAGATTATGACTGGACGGCTGGAACGTTGCGCCGCGTCGGCTCCGGGCATCACCGGTGGCATCTCGATCAGCTGGTGGTGTTGCGCGGCGACGATCGCGTCCGTTGCGGTTACGTCACTCGGGTTGCGCTCGATAATCAGGGCGAGCTCGCAATATCGTTGAAACTCTGGCCGGGTTCGGCCACCGCGATCGCGGTTCGGGCATTGACCACCATGCTGGTCGAGGAGCCGCCGGCGCCTGCGCTCGCACTGGCCGCGACGCCGGACGAAAAAGCGTGCGTCATCGTGCCTCCGCGCACGTTCAGCGCCGGACGCGTCCTGCGTTCGGTCGCCTCCGGCCCCGAGCGCAGGCTTCGCATGACGAGGCTCATTCAGCGCGGCGCCGACTTCGAACGCGCGTCGTTCGAGGAAGTTCCGGCCTAGTGGTCTCTAACGCCCAATTCGATACTGTCTGGCTTGCGCTCCGCGCCGATCGCGGCGTTGCCGCAGCTCGCAAGGGGACCTACCCTTGCTTCGCGGCGGCGCCTTGCGCTCGACGCGGATCGCCGCGCCATACCGCTGCGCTCAGTACCGAATCGGACGTTACAGGCCACTAACCCTGCCGGTTCATGAATCGACTTGCGGGCGAAACGAGCCCGTATCTGCAGCAGCACGCCGCCAATCCGGTCGACTGGTACCCCTGGGGTGATGAAGCCCTGGCGCGCGCCAAGCGCGAGAACCGCCCGATATTGCTGTCGATCGGCTACTCGGCGTGTCATTGGTGCCATGTCATGGCGCACGAGTCATTCGAGGACCCGTCGGTCGCGGAGTTGATGAACCGCCTGTTCGTCAACGTCAAGGTCGATCGCGAGGAGCGACCGGACCTCGACCAGATCTACCAGGCGGCCCACGCGATGCTGACCCGCAGAAGCGGCGGTTGGCCGCTGACGATGTTCCTGACACCCGAGCAGGAACCGTTCTTTGGCGGAACTTACTTTCCGAAGACGTCTCGCTATGGGCTCATCGGCTTTGCCGACCTCCTGCCCAAGGTCGCCGGCGCATATCGCGAGCAAGGGAGCGCGATCGCGGAGCAGAACGCGCGGCTCATCTCCGCGCTTCGTATGACCAATCCCGATCCGTCGGACGCGGAAGACTTGCCGGCGAACGCAAGCGAACGCGCGATCTCGGCGCTGTCGAGATCGTTCGATCCGGTGCACGGCGGCTTTGGCGCGGCGCCGAAATTTCCGCATGCAACCGAGCTCGACCTATGTATGCGCCACTACGCGCTGCAAATCGACCCGCGCTCGCGCGAGATCGTCGAAGTCTCGCTGTCACGCATGGCCGATGGCGGGATCTACGACCAGTTGGCGGGCGGCTTCTGTCGCTACAGCGTCGACGCCGAATGGACCATCCCGCATTTCGAAAAAATGCTCTACGACAATGCATTGCTGCTCGCGCTCTACGCCGACGCGTGGCGGGCAACGGGGGCAGAAGGCTACGCCCGCACCGCGAAGGGCATCGTCGGCTGGCTCACGAACGAGATGCGCTCACCGGAAAAAGGCTTCTATTCGAGCCTGGACGCCGACAGCGAGCACGAGGAGGGAAAGTTTTATGTGTGGACGCCGGACGAGATACGGGCGTTGCTCAACGGTGACGAATACGTCGTCGCGGTCGCGCATTGGGGTCTCGATGGTCCGCCGAATTTCGAGCACGAAACGTGGCACCTGCGCGTGGTCTCCCCCCTCACCGATGTAGCCCGCACGCTGTCGATAGCGCTTCCCGACGTCGAGGCTCGCATCGACCGCGCGCGCGCCAAGCTGCTCGCAGCACGGGCTCTGCGCGTGCGGCCAGGCCGCGACGAGAAGCTCCTTACCTCGTGGAATGCACTGATGATCGCGGCGCTCGCCCGAGCCGGGCGCATTTTCGACCAGCCGGCATGGGTCGCCGCGGCGCGAGAGGCCGCCGATTTCATCCGCGCGACGATGTGGCGCGACGGCAAGCTGCTGGCGACCTACAAGGACGGGCGAGCGCATCTCAACGCCTACCTGGACGATCACGCGTTCATGCTCGCGGCGCTGATCGAGCTGATGCAGAGCTCGTTTGAGCCACGCGATCTCGATTGGGCCACCGAGCTCGCGGATTCGCTGCTCGCGCGATTCGAGGATCCGGGCGGCGGCGGGTTTTTTTTCACCAGCCACGATCACGAATCGCTCATTCACCGCCCCAAGCCCGGTCACGACAATGCGACACCGGCCGGGAATGGAATCGCAGCGCAGGCCTTGACGACGCTCGGTCACTGGCTCTCGGAGCCTCGTTATCTGGGCGCGGCGGAGCGGACGGTCCGAGCCTTTGCTCGCGAGCTTGAGAACGAGCCGACCGGTTTCGCGTCGCTCCTTATCGCGCTCGATGGATGCGCCACGCCGGCGACGACCGTATTGCTTCGCGGCGACGCCGCAACGTGCATGGCCTGGCAGCGCGCGGTCGAACGACGCTATCGGCCGGCCGTCCAGACGCTCGATTTATCGGCCCAAGAGTCATTGCCTGGTACGCTTTCGAAACCGCACGAAGCGGATGCAGGCCAAGGATCTGCGACGGCGTGGGTCTGCCGCGGCACGACGTGCCTGTCGCCGATTCACTCGCTCGCTGCGCTCGAAGCCGCGATTCAGGGCGATGCTTGACGGCTCATTCGAGGCTCCATTCGCTGGCGCCTATTTGTGCTCCGGTACCATGGCGGCCGGTTTTCAAGTTTTTCTCGATGGTTTCTCACACGTACCGGAGGTTGTATGACACGTCATTCGCTTTCGCCTAGCATTTTGGCCATCGCGGCTCTGTTCGTCGCGCAGGCGGCCCACGCCGCGCTCGACAACACCTCGGCGGACGCGATGATGAAAAAGAACGGCTGCGCGGCCTGCCATGCGGTCGACAAGAAAGTGATCGGCCCGTCGTATCAGGATGTCGCCGCCAAGTACCAGGGCGACAAGGATGCGCTCGCGAAACTCTCCGACAAGGTCAAGATGGGCGGCGTGGGCGTTTGGGGCCAAGTCCCGATGCCGCCCAATGCCCATGTCCCGGACGCCGACATCAAGGATCTCGTCAGCTGGATTCTGACCCTGAAAAGGTAGTCGCGCCTCCGCGGCCGCTACGAAGCGCGTCGACATTTGCGATTGGCGTTAAACGCGCGCGAACCGCCTTCCGAGTGCGAAAAGCGCGCTGAAACCATTACCAAGCGACAGCGGTGAGTCATGGCATCGCTTGGGGTCCCGTTTTGACAAGCGCTACCCGCGCCGGTAAGCTTGGCGCACCCGTGCAGGAGAGTGCAGCCGCGATGTAGGTGTGCGCTGCCGCCGAAGGCGTAACTCCCGCAATCGCTCAGGCAAAAAGGACTGCGCGGGCCGCAACAGATCATCTGGAGAGCGGCTGATCGGCGAGAAGCCGAACAGCCCACCGAAGGGGCACCGGCGCGGCATCGTCCAAGATGCGCGCCGCAATCTCTCAGGTAAAAGGACAGACGGGGCGAAGCAGAGCCAGTGGCTTCGCCCTTGTTTGTCGCCTGGGAGATGTCTTGCTAAAGCAGACTCCACTCAATGCCGTGCACCGCGCCGCCGGCGCAAAGATGGTCGATTTCGGCGGCTGGGACATGCCCGTCAGCTACGGCTCGCAGATCGAGGAGCACCATGCCGTGCGTCGTGACGCGGGCATGTTCGACGTCTCGCACATGCTCGCGGTCGACCTCGAGCCGGTGAACGCTAATAAGAACGCAAATGACGGACCTCGCGATTTTCTGCGCTACGCGCTCGCCAACAACGTCGACAAGCTGACCGTGACGGGGAAGGCACTGTATTCGTGCCTGCTCAAGCCCGACGGCGGCGTGCTCGACGACCTGATCGTCTATTTCCTGAGCGAAAAGTGGTTCCGCATCGTTGTCAACGCGGCAACCTCCGACAAGGACGTGGCGTGGTTTTGTTCTCTGATCGACGAGCACGGAGCAAAGCTCAAGCTCACGCCGCGGCGCGACCTGGCGATGATCGCGGTGCAAGGACCGCGCGCGCGCGAACGCGTTTGGGCGGTGCTGCAACATTCGACCGCTGACGCAAAGGCGGCGATCGAGCCGCTGAAACCATTCATGGCCGCCGAGGTCGGGGAGTATTTCATCGCCCGCACCGGGTACACCGGCGAAGATGGCTTCGAAGTCACCTTGCCGGCAACCGACGCGGCGGATTTCTGGCGTGCGTTGGCCGCCGCGGGCGTCAAGCCTTGCGGCCTCGGCGCGCGCGACACCCTACGGCTGGAAGCGGGAATGAATCTTTACGGGCAGGACATGGACGAGACGGTCGATCCGCTGGAGTCCGGTCTCGCCTGGACCGTCGATCTGTCAAGCCCGCGTGACTTCGTCGGCAAAGAGGCGCTGCTCGCGCGAGCGCCCACGCGGCAACTGACCGGCTTGGTGCTGGAGAACAAAGGTGGCGTGCTGCGCGCTCATCAGAAGGTGATGACTCGATCTGGCGAGGGCGAGATCACCAGCGGTACCTTCTCGCCGACCCTTGGCGCGTCGATTGCGCTGGCGAGGCTGCCCGCCGGTGTCGTCGCGGGTGAGGAGGCGCACGTGGAAATTCGCGGCAAGGCGCTTGCCGCTCGCGTGGTGAAACCACCCTTCGTGCGTCACGGCAAGAGCCTGCTCGCCTGAACCAAAAGGAGTAACCGCAATGAACGTTCCAACCCAACTCAAATACACAGCGAGCCACGAGTGGATACGCAGCGAATCGGACGGCACGTTGACGATCGGAATCACCGATCACGCCCAGGAAGCGCTGGGCGACCTCGTGTTCATCGAGCTGCCCGACGTCGGCCGCAAGGTCAAAGCCGGCGAGGCATGTGCAGTGGTCGAATCGGTAAAGGCCGCATCCGACATCTACGCGCCGGTCGGCGGTGAAATCACGGCCGTCAACGAGCAGGTCGTGGCGTCGCCGGAGATGGTCAACGCCGACGCGTACGGGCATTGGCTGTACAAGCTCAAGCCGCAAAACGCCGCCGATGTCGCGTCCTTGCTCGACGCGGTGGCTTATACCGCGGCCGTCGGCGAAGACTGAGGCTGCGATGAAAATGGATGAACGCGGCGGCGCCGCGGCATCGCGCAGAATCTCGCTTGCCGCGCTCGAGCAGCATCGCGGTTTCGTCGACCGCCACATCGGCACCAGCGAGGACGAGCAGGCAAAGATGCTCGAGCTCCTCGGCTATCCGACGCGCGCGGCTTTGATCGACGCCGTCGTGCCCGCCGCAATCCGTCTCAAGGCCCCGCTCGCGCTCGCACCGGCCAAGGGCGAGGAAGAGGCGTTGCATGAATTGAAGCAGCTTGCGGCCAAGAATCGCGTGCTCAAATCTTTCATCGGCCAGGGCTACTACGGCACCTACACGCCCGGCGTGATCCTGCGCAACGTTTTTCAGAGTCCCGCCTGGTACACCGCGTACACGCCGTACCAGCCGGAGATTTCGCAAGGCCGCCTCGAGGCCATGCTCAACTTTCAAACCATGGTCTGCGACCTGACCGGAATGGCCATCGCGAACGCGTCGATGCTCGACGAGGCGACCGCGGCGGCGGAGGCGATGACGCTGTGCCAGCGCGCGGGCAAAAGCAGGAGCATGTCGATCTATGTCGCGGACGATGTGCTGCCGCAGACCATCGACGTCATCAGGACCCGGGCGCAACCACTCGGCATCACGCTTGACGTGGGTCCGGCGGCTGCCGCGGCCGATGCCGATTGTTTTGCCGCGCTGCTGCAATACCCGGGCGCCAACGGCGACGTGCGCGACTATCGCGCGCTCGCCGACACCCTCCACGCCAGGGGTGCGCTGGTGATCGCCGCCGCCGACCTCCTCGCAATGACGCTATTGACGCCGCCTGGCGAATGGGGCGCCGACGCCGTCGTGGGATCGAGCCAGCGCTTCGGCGTGCCGATGGGTTTTGGCGGTCCGCACGCGGCGTTCCTCGCCACCCGCGACGAATTCAAGCGCAACCTGCCGGGTCGGCTGGTCGGAGTAACCGTCGATGCCAATGGCGAGAGCGCTTTCCGGCTCGCGCTGCAAACCCGCGAACAGCATATTCGCCGCGAAAAGGCGACGTCGAACATCTGCACGGCGCAGGTGCTGCTCGCGGTGCTGGCGAGCATGTACGCCGTCTATCACGGGCCGCATGGGCTGGCGATCATCGCCCGTCGCGTTCATCGCCTGACGGGCGTGCTCAAGGCAGGGCTGGAGCGGCTCGGGCTTGCGGTAGTCAACCCGACATTTTTCGACACTCTGACGATCGCCACGGCAGAGCGCACCGCCGCCATTCGCGAAGCGGCCGTGGCCCACGGAGCGAATCTGCGCCGGATGGATCAAGCGCATGTCGGCGTGTCGCTCGACGAGACGACCACGCGCGAGGACGTCAAACTGTTGTGGACGATATTTGCGTCCGAGGGTGCGGCGCTTCCGGATTTCCAGTCGCTCGAAGCAACGATCGACGATGCGCTGCCGGCGAGTCTCGAGCGCACGTCCGGCTTCCTTGCGCATCCGACGTTCAATCGCTATCACTCGGAGACCGAGATGATGCGGTACTTGCGGCGTCTCGCGGACAAGGACGTCGCGCTCGACCGTTCGATGATTCCGCTCGGGTCGTGCACCATGAAGCTCAACGCGGTCAGCGAGATGATGCCGGTGACCTGGCCCGAGTTTGCGTACCTGCATCCGTTCGCGCCGGCAAACCAAACCGTCGGTTATCGTGAAATGATCGGCGGGCTCGAGCGCATGCTTTGCGCGGTGACGGGCTACGCTGCGGTTTCGCTGCAGCCCAACGCCGGGTCGCAGGGCGAATACGCCGGGCTGTTGATCATCAAGGCGTATCACGCCGCGAAAGGCGAGCCGCTGCGCAACGTGTGCCTCATTCCCGCCTCGGCGCATGGCACCAATCCCGCGTCGGCGCACATGGCGGGCATGAAGATGGTCATGGTCGCATGCGACGACGACGGCAACGTCGACCTTGGCGATTTGCGGGCCAAGGCCGAGGCTCATCGCGCCGATCTCGCGGCAATCATGGTCACCTACCCTTCGACGCACGGCGTCTTCGAAGTCGGCATCAAAGAGGTATGTGACATCGTGCACGCCAACGGAGGACAGGTCTACGTCGACGGCGCGAATCTCAATGCGCTGGTCGGCCTCGCCGCGCCGGGCGAATTCGGCGCCGACGTTTCACACCTGAACCTGCATAAGACTTTTTGCATTCCGCACGGCGGTGGCGGCCCCGGCGTCGGACCGGTCGCGGTAGGCGCACATCTGGCGAGGTTCCTGCCGGCGCATCGAATGCTTCCGAGTTTGCCAAATAAGACGCCGGAGACGGCACCCGAGCATATCGGCCCGGTGTCCGCGGCGCCGTACGGCAGCGCCAGCATCCTTCCGATCTCGTGGATGTACATCACGATGATGGGCAGCGACGGCTTGAGAGCTGCCACCGAGTCGGCGATTCTCGCAGCCAATTACCTTGCGCGGCGGCTCTCGCCACACTTCCCGGTGCTGTACGCGGGAAGACATGGCCTGGTCGCGCACGAATGCATTCTCGACTTGCGACCGCTCAAGGAGACGAGCGAGATCAGCGTCGAGGACGTTGCGAAGCGGCTGATGGATTACGGCTTTCACGCGCCGACCATGAGCTTTCCCGTCGCGGGAACGCTGATGATCGAGCC
This sequence comes from Pseudomonadota bacterium, assembly GCA_030948305.1. Lineage (GTDB taxonomy): Bacteria > Pseudomonadota > Gammaproteobacteria > Burkholderiales > Casimicrobiaceae > PALSA-1003. Next base: position 8,540 of record JALZAO010000006.1, on the reverse strand, counting down.
GACGGAGAGCGAATCCAAAGCCGAGCTCGACCGCTTCGTCGACGCGATGCTCGCCATCCGCGAGGAAATTCGAGCCATCGAAGAAGGACGGATGGACCGCCACGACAACCCGCTGAAAAATGCGCCGCACACCGCCGCGGCGCTGCTGACCAACGAATGGAAGCACGGTTACAGCCGCGAGCAGGCGGCTTTTCCGGTGGCCAGCGTGAAAGCGAACAAGATCTGGCCGTCGGTGGGCCGCGCCGACAACGTCTACGGCGACCGCAATCTGTTTTGCTCCTGCGTTCCCGTCGCGGAATACGCGTAGGTTTTTCGCCACGTGAAGGTTCTGGTCCTCGGCGCCGGCGTGATCGGAACCACGACCGCCTGGTTTCTTCGCGAGCGCGGGCACGACGTCACGGTCGTCGAGCGGCAGACCGCGGCGGCGCTGGAAACGTCGTTCGCCAACGGTGGGCAAATATCGGTCTCGCACGTCGAGCCCTGGGCCAACCCGGCGGCGCCTTTTCAGATTCTCAAGTGGTTGGGGCAGGCCGACGCGCCGCTGTTGTTCCGCCCGCGCCTGGACCTACAGCAGTGGCGATGGGCGCTGCAGTTCCTCATCGAGTGCCTGCCGTCTCGGACCCGGCGCAACATGCTGCAGATCCTGGCCATCAGCAAGTATTCGGGAGAAGTGCTGCGTAGCTTGCGCGCCGCGACCGGGCTGCATTACGACGATCTGCAGCGGGGCATTCTGCAGATCTATACCGACCGAGAGGGCTTCGATGCTGCGGCGGAAGCGGCCGGGCTGGTGCGGCAATACGGCATCGCGCGCGAAGTGAAAACGGCCGCGGAATGCGTCGCGATCGAGCCTTCGCTGAAGGCGCGGCGCGACTGGATCGCGGGGGGCACGTACACCGCGAGCGACGAGACCGGCGATGCGAGAAAGTTCACCCAATCGCTGGCAGCGCTCGCGACGAAGCGCGGAGTCAGATTTCGCTACGGTGTGACGGTCGAATCGCTGCAGGTCGCCGGGGGTGTCGTAACTGGGGTGCACACGAACGAGGAGCAGCACGGCAGGGGAGTGCTCGCCGCCGATGCCTACGTCGTGTGCCTTTCGAGTTATACCCCAAGGCTGCTCGCGCCGATCGGTGTCCGCGCGCTGGTCTATCCGGCCAAGGGCTATTCGGCGACGCTCAAGATTATCGACCCGGCCAAGGCGCCGACCGTCAGCATCACCGATGACGCCAAGAAAATCGTTTTCACGCGACTGGGCGACAGGCTGCGGGTGGCGGGCACGGCGGAGCTGTCCGGCTACAATCTCGAGCTCAATCGAGTGCGTTGCGAGGCGTTGACCCGGCGCGCGCACGAATGGTTCGGCGGCGCGATCGACACCAAACGTCCGAAGTACTGGACCGGATTGCGGCCGGCAACGCCATCGAATGTTCCGATCATAGGCCGCACGCGCTATCGCAACCTGTATCTCAATACCGGTCACGGCACGCTCGGCTGGACGATGAGCTGCGGATCCGGGAAGGCGGTTGCGGATCTCGTTTCCGGCCGCAAGCCGGAGGTTGATTTCGCGTTCTTAGGCGGCTAAAGCGCTGCGCAACGATCGCGCGTCGTGACGTCGATGCTCAGGTGCGGATCAGCTTCCGTGCGTCAGCACCCAGATGACCGCCGCCAGCCAGGCCAGGACCGCGCCTTGCAGATGATGGTCGGTGAGCATGAGCCGGCTCGGATCCTCGGCGGCGTGCTGCCGGTCGAGCAGGTACAGATAACGAAACAAGCCGTAGGTGACGATCGGCACTGTGTACACGAGGCTCGCGCTGCCGTGCAACGCGATCGTTTGGGGGCTGATGGTGTAAAGGCTGTATGAGATCAGCGTTCCACTGACGCATACCGTAATGAGCCGGTCCAGGAGCGCCGGAGAATATTCGGCCAGCACGGTGCGCCCCGACTCGACGGTGAGCGCCGCAAGTTCGGCGCGACGTTTGCCGAACCCCAGCAACAGCGTCAGCATCAGGCCACACATCAGCAGCCACGGCGACGGCGGGATGCCCACGCCGAGCGTGCCGGCGAGCAGTCGCAGCAGGAAACCGAGCGCGACCGCGATCACGTCGATGATCACCATCCGTTTGAGGCCCAGCGAGTACGCCGCGTTCAGGATCAAATACGCGACAAGGATCGCCACCAGCTCGACACCGACCCACGCTCCCAACGCAAAAGCCGCCAACGCAAGGACAACAGACATCGAAACCGAAACCGCAAGCGAGACCCGGCCGGCGGCAATGGGCCGGTCGCGCTTCAGAGGGTGCACGCGGTCGGCATCGCGATCGACCCAGTCGTTGCCGATATACACCGCACTCGCAAGGAAGCAGAAGGCGACAAACGCGGCCGCGACCTGTGCCGCAAGCATCGGCTGATGCCACACGTGACCAAATAGGAAGCCTGCCCATACGAAGGCGTTCTTTATCCACTGCTGCGGTCGCAGTGCCCGCCAATAATGCATAATCTCCCCGTATCGGATCTCATTCCAGACGCCGCGCCGCACTTCTTCCGGCAACATCATCGGCGCTTCGCATCGACCCCGTGCCATCATGCCTGAGCGGACACGATTCGCAACCTTGCTCGCGTTCGTTCTGATCGGCATCGGAGCGTGGCGGGTGTATGCGGTGGTCGGCGCCGCGCCGGTTCTGGGCTACGCCAATCAATTCGACATGGGACGGATCTCGGCGTGCGTGGGTCTATGGCCCGACTTGTCGCCAGCCGCACGGTTGCAGGCCCACCCCGAGGCGCCGATCGCGCGTTACGTGGGCGGTGAGCGCCTGGCCGGCGGGTGCTACTGGAGCAGCGAGCTCCTCTTCGTGGCGCCCGTCGCCGCGATCCTGGCAGAGGGCGAGACGGTCGACCTTCGCGTCATCGGCGCAATCAAGGCCGTGACGCTGGTCGCGGTGGCGTTGGCGCTGGGCGTAATGCTGCGCCGGCGGCCGGCCCTTGCGCTGCTGCACGCTGTCGTATTCGCGCTCGTCCTGTGCGATCCCGTCGTTACCTTGTGGCTCAACACCCTGTACACCGAATTTGCCGCAATTCTTTTCGCGTATGCGAGCGTCGTCCTGTTGGTTGCCATCGGAGCGCGTGCGACGACATCGAATACGCTTTCGTCGACCGAAGTTGCCGCGCTGGCGATGAGCTTGGTCGGTCTCGGACTGTCGCGGCAGCAGCACTTATGGCTGCCGGCGCTCCTAATCTTCCCGCTGGTGATCTCGCTGTGGGCGCGCGCTCGCCGGAGCGCTTTGTTGCTCATCGCCGTGGCAGGCGCAGTCGCCTTTGCGCAAGCCGAGCTCATCGGCCGTCATCCAAGCATCGCCCAGGCGAACAACGCCGATGTCGTCCTGGGCGCGATCCTTCCCGCGTCCAAGGACGAAGCGATGACGGCCAAGCGACTGGGTCTGCCGGATCGCTGTCTGCGCTCGGTGGGCGCCACCTGGTACGAGCCCATGGGCGAGGCGCTCAAGTCGACGTGCCCGGAAGCGCTGGTGATGCCAAGACGCCGTCTCGCGAGCCTGGTCGCGACCGAGCCTCTCACACTGCTGCGCGCCACGCTGCGTGCACTTCCGCAACTGCAGGACTGGCGGCTGGGTTATCTTGGCAGCGTCGAGGGTTTGCAATACGCCGGCAGCGATGCGGTGCGCGCCGTGGCGGGCGCGCCCGCGAGAAGCATCGGCACCGTGCTTGCCGGGGTTCCATCGCCGGTATTCCTGCAGATGCTCGCCGCGTCGGCCACGATCTTCCTGGTCAGCGCCGGTGCTTGCGTTGCATCCGGCGTATCCGGCCGAAGCTCGACGCTCGCCTTGACCTTGTACGCGCTCACGGGCATCGCGTGGTACGCGGTCATGACCTCCATTTTCGGCGACGGCTACGTCGAGCTGGCGCGCCACGCGCAGCTCGCGAGCGTCGCGTTGTATGCGGCGGCCGTGGTGCTGGCAGCAGCGCTCTTTGCGCCGCTGCTTCCGATATTCGGCGTCGCGAACGGACGCGCGATCGTGGCTGCGGCCGAGTTTGCCGTGCTTGCGATCGCGGTCGCAATCCTTGCTCAGACGCCGTTGCGCTACGCCATGAGCGTTACCCCCGTGGCGTACGGCGTGGTCGATCGCCCGCGTCAGAACAAGGTTCCGGGCGGCGACGTCGAATGGTCCGGCTGGGCAATCGATCCGCAAGGCGTCGCACGCGTGGAGCTGCTTGTCGACGGCGCCGCCTTTCCCACGCGTTACGGTCTGCCGTACCGGGGCGCGCACGATGAGCTTCTGACGCTGTACTTCCCGGCCTATCCGAACACGGCCAACGCTGGCTTTGCGGGAGAGCTTCCTGCGCAGGCGCTCGCGCGCGGCGGCGCCGAAGTGCGCACCGTCGTGGTCAACGCGGCGGGAACACGCACCGAGATCGATCGCAGGCAACTCGTCACGGAAGCGCGCTGAATGCGAACCGTCGGATGGCGTAGCGTGGTGCTCGTGCTGGCGCCCTTCGCCGCATGCGCGCTGATCTACTTGCCGACCCTCTCCGGCGCTTTGCTGAGCGATGATTACGCGGTGCTCGCAGCGGTGTCGGATTGGTCGCGAGAAGGGCACCTCCTGCGAGCGCTCCTCTCCAAGTTTCACTCCGGGCTGGACTCGCCGAGTTTTTATTACCGACCGCTTTCGATGGCGAGCTTTGGCGCCAATTTCGCGCTTTCAGGAGCCTATCCTTTGGGATGGCGGCTGACCAATCTAGCCTTGCATCTGGTTAGCGGCGCGCTGGTATTCGCAATCGTGCGGCGATTTTCCCTCGAGGATGTGAGCGAGCCGTCGAACATCGGCCCGGCGATCGCCGCGGCGGTATTCCTGCTGTTTCCCACCAGTCCCGAAGCGGTTGCATGGGTTTCGGGGCGCTACGATCTTCTCGCGCTGTTGTTCATGCTGGCCACGCTTGCCTTTTTTCAGCGGGCAGCGCGATGGTACGACGCTTTAGGCGCGGCGGCGCTGTTGACGGCGGCATGCGCATTGGCGAGCAAGGAATCGGCCGCGTTGTTGCCGGCTTTGGTCTTGGCCGTCGCCATCGCGCGCCGCGCAGCGGGATCGCAAGCAGCGACGATAAGTATTCTGCGCATTTTCACCCTGGGCGCGCGTGACGCGGCGCCGTGGCTCGTGCTGGGCATCGCCTACTTCGCCATGCGAGCGGCGATTTTCGGCAACCCTTTTCAGGTTTATGCCGGAACGTCGCCACTCAACGCGCTGGCGAGCGGCGCATGGATGCGGGCGATGAGCTCGGCTGGCGCCTGGGTAGATGCGACGCTGCCGCTGCCGTTCGCGCGCACACTGTTCCTGATGGCGATCGTGGCGCTGCTCGCACTCGGTACGGCCGTTTGCTGGAGGCACCGCGCATCGCGCGCGAGCTGGCTCGCCGTCGCGATCTCGGCGCTTCTTTCCATTGCCTCGCTGCTGCCGCACGTATCCGGATTTGCCGTGAATGGAGAGCAGGGGAGGTTGTTCTACACCACGTCGGCATTGCTCGCGTTGCTGGTTGGTCTCGCCATTTCGGCGACCGTGGCACGCTCTCGCGCCACATCGAAACGCGGGCGACGCGGGCAACGCGCCGTGGCGCTGGGCGCAAGTCTCGTGTTGATCGTTGCCGAGCTCTTGCTGCTGCGCGCGACGGTCGCGCCGTGGGGTGTCGCCGGCGCGCAGGCGCGCGCGCTCATCGTCGCGTTGCCCGGCGTTGCGGGCGAAGTTCCCGAAGCAGGCTATGGTTTCGTGCTGGTGCCCGATCACTTAAGCAGCGTACCTTTCGGCCGCAACGCACAGGGCGGGCTGATGCTGCCGCCGACGCAGGCTCTTGCGTTGTCATCGCGCCTTATCGTGCAAACACCGACGGATCTCCCAGCGTGGCCCGCCGACGCGCAGCGCGGATTGGTGGACGCATTGCGCCACTATCCCCTTTCGCAGGTCTGGTCGGCAGTGGCATCGGGTCAGGCGCAGGGCACGGCGTTGCCGACCGACTATTTCTGCTGGGCGGAGACTTCCGAGCGCATCGTCAGGGTCTCGTTGCCTCTGACTACGGCGCAAGACGATTGGCCCGGCGGTTGGCGAAGCGCGCTTGCGGGCAGCCCCTGCGTTGAAGTCGCGGCGGAACTGGAGAGGCAATAATGGGTGCGGCGCTGCCGAAGGCTTCTTGTTTTCCTCGACCCCGGCGTGGGCTTTTGCGAGGAAAGCTACCCTCCGCCTGACGGTATAATGTGCTTCTTCACGCAAACCTCGAGCAATGTTCTTTTCCCGTCGCACGTCGCTGTTGTTCGCGCTTATCCTTTTTTCGATTGCCGCGTCGGGCCAGACCGTGGTGCCGGCGGCGGTGGCGCCGCCCTCGATCGCCGCCAAGGCCTATCTCCTGATCGACGTTCTGAGCGGCCAGACCCTCGTCGCGGTCAACGCCGACGAGCCGCGCGAGCCCGCTTCGCTCACCAAATTGATGACCGCGTACCTGGTCTTTCGCGCGCTCAAGGACCAGGAGCTCACGCCGTCGCAAATGGCAACCGTTTCCCAGAAGGCGTGGCGCGCCGAGGGATCGAGAATGTTCATCGATCCCAAAAAAGCGGTGTCGGTGGACGAACTGCTGCACGGTGAGATCGTGCAATCGGGTAACGACGCGGCCATCGCGTTGGCGGAAGTTACCGCGGGCTCCGAGGAGGCATTCGTCGAGCGGATGAACCGCGAAGCGGCCCGGATCGGAATGAAGGGCACGCGTTTCATCAACGCGACCGGATTGCCGGCGCCGCAACAGGTTTCGACCGCAACCGACCTAGGATTGATTGCCGCGGCCATCATCCGCGATTTTCCGGAGTTCTACGCGCTGTATTCGATCAAGGAGTACCGCTACAACAACATCACCCAATCGAATCGCAACCGGCTGCTGTGGAGCGACCCGTACGCCGACGGCGTAAAGACCGGATTCACCGAGGGCGCGGGCTATTGCCTGATCGCGTCGGCGAAGCGTGGCCCCCGCCGGCTCCTCGCCGTGGTGCTGGGCGCATCGTCCGACGCCGCGCGCGCCAGTGAAGCGCAGAAGCTGCTCAATTACGGGTTCCAGTTCTACGACACGGTCCAGCTCTATCAGAATGGAGCGCAGATCAGTGCGCTCAAGGTGTGGAAGGGCGCGACTGACTCGGTGCCCGCTGGCTTCATCGCCGACCAGTATGTGACGCTGCCGAAGGGCCAGGCACAGCAGCTGAAGCTCACGCTCGAGGCCGTCGAGCCGCTGCTCGCTCCTATCACCCGCGGACAACGCGTCGGCATCGTCAAGGTCACTCTCGACACCAAGCCTGTTGGCGAGTATCCGCTCGTGGCTTTGGCGGAGGTTCCGCTCGCGAGCCTGTTCGGTCGCGCATGGGACACCGTCCGTTTGTGGTTCAAGTGAGAGATCAAGCACGTGATGCTCGTCACACTCCGAGGCATTCCTCATGACCGTGTATCTCAATGGCCGTTTTCTGCCGCTAGACGACGCGAAAATCTCCGTGCTCGATCGCGGCTTCATCTATGGCGACGGCGTGTATGAAGTGATCCCCGTCTATCACCGGCGGCCGTATCGCCTGCGACAGCATCTAGCCCGCCTGCAGCGAAGCCTCGACGGGATCAGGCTCGCCAATCCGCACACCGACACCGAATGGGAATCGATCATCCGCGAGCTTGTCGCGCGGACTCCCTTCGACGACCAGGGCGTCTATTTTCAGGTGACTCGCGGCGTTGCCAAGCGTGATCATTCCTTTCCCTCGGGCGTCGCGCCGACAGTCTTCATGATGAGCAATCCGCTGCCGCTGCCGACCGCGGAGCAGGTCGAACGCGGCGTCGCGGTCGTCACCGCGACGGACGAGCGATGGCTGCATTGCGATCTCAAGACGATTTCACTCCTGGGCAATGTGCTGGCGCGGCAGCGCGCGACCGACGCCGGTGCGGCCGAGGCGGTACTCTTTCGCGACGGCTTCCTGACCGAGGCTTCGGCGTCGAACGTTTTTATCGTGCTCGACGGCCTCATCCTCGCTCCGCCCAAGGACAACCAGATCCTGCCGGGCATTACTTACGACACGGCGCTCGAGCTGGCGCGCGGTGGCGGGCTCTCGGTGGAAGTTCGCCCGATATCCCGGGAAGAGGCGCTCGGGGCGGACGAAATGTGGCTGTCGTCGTCGACCAAGGAAGTGCTTGCGGTCACCACCGTCGACGGGAATTCATTTGCCGGAGGCTCGCCGGGGCCGGTGTTCCGCAAGATGTACGAGCTCTTTCAGGTAAGCAAGTCCCGGAACGATCAATAGAAATTTGCCGTGGGCGCTGTCTGCCGTGCCCGTGGTGTTACCGTCGGCGGAAGTCCTACAAACCGATCTTGCCGCAATCAGGCCGGACCCGAGTAGAATTCTCAATAGCGCCTGCTTCCCGTTCGCACGTCCAATGGGTATGAAAGAGCCGCTCTCCAAAATCGTCGAAAGCCGCTACGGTGGCCGCAACATTCCCGTAGCGCTGGTGTTGCCCGACGGGGGCCGCGTC
>JALZAO010000150.1 GCA_030948305.1 Pseudomonadota bacterium | reverse complement strand
CTGCGATACTGCTCGTTCCCGTCGCGCCGCACGCGCTTTCCAATCGTCCGATCGCGGTGCGGGATTCGGCGGTGGTGACGATTACCCTGTTACGCGGCAAGGATGCGAGCCTTCATTCCGACGGACAGGCGCACTACGCGCTCGCCGAGGGGGACCGGGTCGTGGTCGCGCGTGCCGCGAACCGCGTTCGCCTGCTTCATCCAAAAGATCACGATCATTTCGCGATGTTGAGGCGTAAGCTGCATTGGGCCGAGACGCCCGACCAGCTTCGCCCGGCCAGAGCGGGCGCCGAACCTTGACGCTCGCTTCGCCACCGCAGCTTCTCCTGGCCACGTCGGCTGCCGATTCATGACGCACGCCTGACGCCAAGCCGCGACGGCCTATCCCGCGTCGCGGTGCAGGATTCGATGCTCATTCCGCCATGCTGCGCTTACTATCCATTCGGAACTTCGCCGTCGTCGAGGCACTCGAGGTCGAATTCGACCCTGGCTTCACCGTGTTGACCGGCGAGACCGGCGCGGGCAAATCGTTGTTGCTCGACGCGCTGTCGCTGCTGCTCGGCGATCGCTTCGAAGCGCGCCAGCTTCGGCTCGGCGCCGACCGCGCGGAAATAGCCGCCGAGTTCGAGCTGGAGGATGCGCCGGCCGCGCGGGCTTGGCTCGTCGAACACGATCTCGCGCAGGACGGATCGCTCCTGCTGCGCCGCGTGCTCGATGCGCAAGGCAGAAGCCGCGCGCAGATCAATGGCCGCCCGGCGACGCTGGCTCAGCTCGAGGCCATCGGCGAGCTTCTGATCGATCTCCACGGGCAGCACGCGCATCAATCGCTCGGCCGCCCGGAGACTCAGCGCCGGCTGCTCGATGCTTACGGCGGTTTCGTGGCGCTGACGCGCGAAGTCGCACTCGCCTGGCGGGCGTGGCAGGACGCGCTCGAGCGCGCGAATCGCGGCGTGCAGGACGCCGCGGCGATCCAGGCCGAGCGCGACCTGCTGACCGGTCGCCGCGCCGAGCTCAAGGCGCTTGCTCCGAGTGTCGCGGAATGGGCGAGCTTGGCGCAAACGCAATCGCGGCTGGCGCATGCGGCGACCCTGCTCGAATCGGCGGCAGTAGCCGAGGCTGAGCTGGGCGAGGGCGACGCGTCGCTTGGCTCACGTCTTGCCGCCCTGGTGCAGCGGCTCAAACAGGCAGCTCTCCATGACGCGGCGCTGAACGACGTGGTGGCGCTTTGCGACGAGGCGAGAATACGTGCCGACGAAGCCACGCGGATGCTGCGTTCCTATCGCGAGCGGCTCGACTTGGATCCTGGCGAGCTCGCACGCGTCGAAGCGCGGCTGGCTGCGATTCACGACGCGTCACGAAAGTATCGCGTCAGGCCCGAGGAATTGCCCGCGCTCGCCGAGGAGACCAATGCGCGCCTTGCGGTCCTGGCGTCCGGCGCCGATGCCGAGCGGCTGGCGAGCGCGGAGAGGGAGACGCGGCGCGCGTTGGTCCTGCTCGCGAGCGAGTTGTCGGCAAAGCGCAGGCTTGCCGCGGCCGAGCTGGGACATCATGTGAGCGCGATGATGAAGCGGCTGGCGATGGCGGGCGGCAGGGTCGAGATTGCCTTGATCCCCGTTTCCGAGCCGGCCAGCTTCGGGCTCGAGAGTGTCGAGCTGCAGGTTGCCACGCACGCCAAGCAACCGCTTGGTCCAATGGCGCGGGTCGCGTCGGGCGGCGAGCTGTCCCGCCTCGGCCTCGCGATTCAAGTCGTGCTGGCCGAAGTCGGCGAGCTGCCCACGCTGGTCTTCGACGAAGTCGACGTCGGCATCGGCGGTGCCGTCGCCGCGACGGTCGGCCGCATGCTTCAGCAGCTGGGGAAGCGACGACAGGTGTTGTGTGTCACGCACCTGCCGCAGGTGGCCGCTTGCGCGGACCATCATCACCGCGTCATCAAGCGTGCGGTAGCGGGGGAGGTCGCGACCGAGCTCGCGCGGCTCGATTCACCCGGGCGCGTCGAGGAGCTTGCTCGCATGCTGGGAGGGCACGAGGTCACGGCCAAGACCCGCGCGCACGCCAAGGAATTGCTCGCGCAACACCGGACACCGACGCCGCCTTGAAATGAAATGAATAGGGCCGCATCGCGGCGCCAAATGAAAACGGCCGCGATGCGGCCGTCAATCGAACAACGGTTCGGCGCTCAGACTGGAGCGAGCCTGGTACGCAAAACGGGGACGGCATTGGCCGTCTTTGGCACCGCGGTTCGGGTCACGTGTTTCGGCTTGATGACGCCCTTGACCACCTTCAGGACGGGCATCGCTTCGCCGGTCTCGAGCCAGTACTTGACGCGGTTGGCGTCGCCGACGCGCGTGAGCTTGCCGTACGAATCCAACAGCACGATGACGATCGGCCGGCTGGCGATCGTCGCCATCATGACCAGGCATTTGCCGGCTTCACGGATGAAGCCGGTCTTGCTGACCTGGATGTTCCACTCTCCACCACGCACCAGCGAATTGGTATTGTTGAAGCCAAGCAGCGTTCCGGTCGGCTGCACCTCGACGTAATGGCTCGAGGTGGTCGTGCCATCGCGGATCAGCGGATACGCCGCGGCGGCTCTCACCATCAGTGCAACTTCGTTGGCGGTCGAGACATTTTCACTCGACAGCCCCGTTGCATCGCTGAAATGGGTATGAACCATGCCCAGGTCGGCAGCTTTCTTGTTCATCGCTGCAACAAAAGCTTCGAGGCCGCCGGGATAATGTCTGGCGAGGCTCGACGCGGCGCGATTTTCCGATGCCATCAGCGCAAGGCGCAGCATCTCGCGGCGCGACAATTCGCTCCCGAGCCGCAAACGGGAATGGCTTCCGCGCAGGAGGTCGAGGTCGGCGATGCCAACGGTGACGGTCTCGTCGAGCGGCTGACCGGCGTCGAGAACCACCATGGCCGTCATCAATTTGGTTACCGAGGCGATCGGCGTTACCGTGTCCGCCGCCTTGGAATAGATCGGGTGTCCGGCAGTTGCGTCCAGGACGAGGACGTTGCTCGAGGCGAGCTTGAGCTTGGTGCCGTCCAGCAGCAGTGTTGGCGCGGCCGCGGCACGGGGATCCGCCCCCGCGGTAGCGGCGAAGGCTTCTGCCGTGAATATTAAGGCAATAGAAACAAGGGCTAATAGATTATTCATCAACTAGATTAGATATGGGCCGCGAAGGTTTATACCATGGACGCAAGGGATATGCCAATAGCCTAACGTCTCAATGGCTTAGGCGATGACACGGCGTTCGTCGCCGTTGTCCACTGCTGGCGGAGACCCCGCCGCTTGCTGCCGCTCTTGCTGCTGCAAGGCCCACATTCGCGCGTAGGCGCCGTCCGCGGCGAGCAATTCGGCATGCGTGCCGCGCTCGATGATGCGCCCAAGCTCGAGGACCAGAATCTCGTCGGCGCCAACGATCGTCGACAAGCGATGGGCAATGGTAAGCGTCGTGCGGTCGGCGGATATTTCCTCGAGCTCGGCCTGGATCAGCTTCTCGGATTTGGAATCGAGCGCCGAGGTTGCCTCGTCGAAGATCAGGATCCGCGGGTTCTTGAGGATCGCGCGCGCAATCGCGACCCGCTGCTTTTCGCCGCCGGATAGCTTAAGCCCCCGCTCGCCGACCGGCGTCGCGTAGCCCTCCGGCAGGGCGTTTACGAAGTCGTGGATTTGCGCGAGCTTCGCGGCGGCGATGATCTCGCTCTTGGTCGCATCCGGCCGTCCGTAGGCAATGTTGTATTCGATCGAATCGTTGAACAGCACCGTGTCCTGCGGCACGATGCCGATCGCATTGCGAACACTCGACTGTTGCACCGCGCGCAAATCTTGCCGGTCGATGGTGATTCTCCCGCCGCTGACGTCGTAAAAGCGATAAAGAAGCCGCGCCAGCGTCGACTTTCCAGAGCCGCTCGGGCCGACCACCGCGATCGTGCGCCCCGCCGGAATGGCAAACGATACGTCGAACAGAATCTGGCGGTTGGGTTCGTAATGGAAATCGACATGCTCGAACCGCACTTCGCCGGCGCTCGCCACCAGCGGCGCCGCACCCGTTGCGTCCTTTACCTCGGCGTTCTCGTCGATCAGGTGGAACATCCGTTCCATGTCGGCCAGCGCCTGCTTGATCTCGCGGTAGATGACGCCCAGGAAATTGAGCGGGATATAGAGCTGGATCATGAACGCGTTCACCAGCACCAGGTCGCCGATGGTCATCGTGCCTCTGACCACGCCCAGCGTCGCCCGCCACATGATCAGCGTTACCGCAACGGCGATGATCGCGCTCTGCCCGATGTTGAGCAGCGACAGCGACGTCTGGCTTCTGACGGCGGCCGTTTCCCATCGCTGCAGACTGTCATCATAGCGGCGCGCCTCGAATTCCTCGTTGTTGAAATATTTGACCGTCTCGTAATTAAGCAGGCTATCGATGGCTCGCGTGTTGGCTTTGGAGTCGAGCTCGTTCATCTGCCGCCGGAAGCCGGTACGCCATTCGGTGATCGTCACCGTATAGACGATGTACAAAACCAGCGCGGCGAGCGTGATACCGATGAACCAGAAGTCGTAGCGTGCGATGAGAATTGCCGAGACCAGCGCGATTTCGATCAAGGTCGGCAAGATCGAGAACAGCGTGAAGCCGATTAGCGTCGAGATGCCGCGAGTCCCGCGCTCGACGTCGCGTGTCAGTCCTCCGGTCTGCCGAGACAAGTGGAAACGCAGCGACAGGTCGTGCAGGTGCCGGAAGGTCCTCAATGCGATGGTCCGCACCGCGCGTTGGGTAACCTTGGCAAAAAAGAATTCTCGCAGCTCGGTAAACGCGGTCGTCGACAGACGCAGCGCGCCGTAAGCGACCAGCAGCGCCAGAGGCAGCACCAGCATCTGGCTCTGGGAACCCGGCGTGAGGCTGTCGACGACTTGTTTGAGAACGAGCGGTACGCCGACGTTGGCCACCTTCGCCGCGATCAGACAGGTAAGCGCCAGCGCGACCCGGCCCTTATATGCCAGCAGGTACGGCAGCAGCGTGCGAACGGTGTGCCAATCGCCGCGAGCGGCGAGCGTGGAACGGTCAGTCGAGGAAAGCTGGGGAGGCGGAGGAAGCGAAGTGACGCGGCGCATTTCGAAAGCGGATCGCGGCGGACCGCGATGACGAAAGCGGCATTTTAGCAGAAGCGCGGTGATGCGATCTGCCCGCCCG
>JALZAO010000149.1 GCA_030948305.1 Pseudomonadota bacterium | reverse complement strand
CGGGATTGTCGCGGACTTCCTGGCGTTTGCCGAACGTAACGGCATCGACGACGTGCGGTTCGTGCCGATGTCCGCCCTGACCGGCGAAATGGTGGTCGAGCGCGGCGAAAACCTTGATTGGTACGAAGGTCCGGCGCTGCTGCAGATTCTCGAGACGGTGGACGTGCAGCAAGCGCTTGCCGACGCGCCGTTCCGTTTTCCGGTTCAGTATGTCGCCCGTGCGACCGCCACGCTGCCTCGCGGGTACATGGGCCGCGTGGAATCGGGATCGATCGCGGTCGGAGACGCGGTCACCGTGCTTCCTTCCGGGATTTCGAGCCGCGTGCGCGGGATCCGCGGAGCCGACACACAAAAACGCGCCGGACTGCATGCCGCGATCACCTTGGTGCTCGATGGCGCGATCGATATCTCGCGCGGCGACATGCTCGTGCACGGCAACGCGTCACCGGTCACCAGGCGCGATCTTGACGCAACGCTGTGCTGGCTTTCGGAAACGCCGCTCGATCCGCGCGGCAGTTATCTCCTGCGTCACACCACGCGGGAGGTACGCGCACGCATCAGCGGCATCGACCACCTTTGGGATGTCGCCACGCAGGCCAGGCAGCCGTCGCCCGACACCTTGCGCATGAACGATATCGGTCGCGCCGGGCTCGCGCTGGCGCAGCCCGTGTTCGTCGACCGCTATGCGGACAACCGCGCCACGGGCAGCTTCATCCTCATCGACGAAGCGACCCACAACACCGTTGCGGCGGGGTTGATCCAGTGAGCGGCATCGTCTATCTCATCGGCGCCGGCCCCGGTGCGCCGGACCTCCTGACATTGCGGGCGGCGAGGCTGCTGGAGCGAGCCGACATCGTGTTTCACGATGCGCTGGTTCATCCGGAGATTGTCGCGCTCGCGGCGCGCGCGGCAAAAGTCGCGGTCGGCAAGCGCTGCGGCAAGCGTTCGACTGCACAGAACTTCATCAACAAGCGTCTTGTCGACGCCGCGGCGGTGCACGACGTCGTCGTGCGTCTCAAGGGCGGCGACCCGATGCTCTTCGGCCGGGCGCAGGAAGAGATCGACGCCCTCGAATGCGCGGGAATTCGATACGAAGTCGTGCCAGGCGTTACCGCCGCCCTGGCCGCGTGCGCGGAGCTTGGCATTTCACTGACGCGGCGTGGCTCGGTGCGAAGCGTCGCACTGGTGACCCCGCGCGTGGCGGAAGGCGAAGAAGCGAGCGACTGGGCGACGAGCGTCGCCGCTGCGGACTGTGGTGCAATCTACATGGGAAACGGACAGGGGGAGGCGATTGCGAGCGCATTGATCGCTGCGGGCAGCGCTCCGACGCTGCCAGTGGCGGTAGTCGAGCGCGCGTCGCTGCCCGATGCGCGCATTGTTTTCACCACACTCGCCGCGTTGGGAAAATTCGAGACTGCCGCCGCGGCCGGCCCGGCGCTGATCTTCGTCGGGCCGCAATTTCGGGCTCGCGCCCACGCCGCGCTGCTTGTGACCGACAGCAGTCTGCCGCCGCGCGCCGCGGTCGTCAGCAGGTGAAGGAGTGACAGGCTTCGGCGACTTTGGCCTGCTCGCGGCCACGGGTCTTGGCGTCGGAGTAGTTGTCGGCCTCACGGGCGTCGGCGGCGGCTCGATCATGACGCCGTTGCTCATCACGGTTTTCGGCGTCCCGGCGCCCATCGCGGTGGGAACCGATCTCGCCTGCGCCGCGGTGACCAAGACAGCAGGAACATTTGCCCATCGCGCGGCCAACAACATCAAGTACCGCATCGTGGCGCTCCTCGCAGTGGGGAGCGTGCCTGCGGCCATTGCAACGCTGGCGATCGTCGCTGTGGCGCACCTTGCGCCGCACGAGCTGAACCGGTTGATCAGAGAGAGTGTGGGCATCGCGCTTCTGCTGAGCATTGCGGTGCTCCTGTTGAAGAGTCCGCTGAAACGGTGGGCCGCGCGTTCGGAAAGATTGCGCGCCATGCGGCGACACCGGCCCGTCTTGACCGTGTTCGTCGGATGCGTGATCGGCACCGCCGTCGCGCTGACTTCGCTGGGCGCGGGTGCGATCGGCGCCGCGTGCCTTGCGCTGCTCTATCCGGAGCTCGAGCCGGCTGAAATCGCAGGCAGCGATATCGCGCACGCGGTTCCTCTGACCGCGGTTGCCGCGGCAGGACACGCCTGGCTCGGCACCATCGACTTCGGCCTGCTTCTGGCGCTCCTCGCCGGTGGCATTCCAGGCATCGTGCTGGGCAGTTTCGGATCGCGGCGCGTGCCGGTGCGCACGCTGCGCATGATGCTGGTCGCGACGTTGACCATCGCGGGCGTTAAGCTTCTCGCCTGATTGTCCCCAGAGGAAGCCACTCCGGTTTACCGCAAAAGCGTTAGTCGGCTTACGGTATGATCGGCGCGGCTGCAGGTGGATTTGGCGGCCGCCCGCCTCGCCGCTCATGGATCTTCCGTTGTTCAAGCTCCCCCCTCAGGCTCAACGCGAGTGGCTTGTCGAACGGCTGTCGCGCCCGCCACCTCCGGCGGCACTCCATTTGTCCGATGGCTACCGGCTGCCCGGGCGCGAAGGCGAGCCCCGCTCGGCCGCAGTGCTCGTGCCGATCGTCAATCGACCCGAGGGCCTGGCGGTCTTGTTCACCCAGCGCAGCCCGGACCTTCTCGACCATGCCGGGCAGATCAGCTTTCCCGGTGGCCGTGTCGAGCCCGGTGATCCCGACGTCGACGCTGCGGCATTACGAGAAACCGAGGAGGAGATCGGACTTTCACGCGATCGAGTAACGGTCCTCGGACGGCTCGCGTACTATGAAACGGTGACGGGCTATCGCGTGACTCCCGTCGTGGGGTGGGTCGAGCCGCCTTTTCCGGTCATACCCGACCCGGTCGAAGTTGCCGATGTGTTCGAAGTCCCGCTCGCATTCCTGCTCGAGCCCGTGAACCAGCAGCGGCATTTCCGCATGCTGGGCGAGATTCGACGCGATTATTTCGCCATTCCGTATCGCGAACGCTACATCTGGGGCGCGACGGCGGCGATGCTGATGATTCTCGATCGTACCCTGCGCGCCGAGCGGCACCACAACGCGTGACGCCCGCACCGTACGAAACGGGTATCGTCCTTTCCGGAGGCGGCGCACGTGCGGCCTATCAAATCGGCGTGCTGCACGCCATCGCACACATGCTGGGCCGGAAGTCGACCACACCGTTTCGGGTGATCTGCGGCACCTCGGCCGGGGCCGTCAACGCTGCGCTCCTCGCCGCGAACGCCGACAATTTTCGCCGCGGCGTCGCGCGACTTCTGCGTCTGTGGCGCAACGTCGAGGTCCGCCATGTCTACAAGGCCGACTTCGGCGCGGTGTCGGCCCACGGTATGCGCTGGCTCGCGTCGGTACTGGTCGGCAGGCGCGGGCCGACGCGTACCGCGTCCATGCTCGACAGTTCTCCACTGCGTTCGCTGATCCGGCGCGAGCTCGATCTCGACCGCGT
Organism: Pseudomonadota bacterium; assembly: GCA_030948305.1. Lineage (GTDB taxonomy): Bacteria > Pseudomonadota > Gammaproteobacteria > Burkholderiales > Casimicrobiaceae > PALSA-1003. The sequence goes on along the minus strand of JALZAO010000149.1, from coordinate 1,731 downwards.
AGCGGGGCATATCGCGGCCGGGCGCCTGCATGCGCTTTCGATCAATGCGACGAGCTATACCACTGGCCACGCCGTGACCTTCTTCCAAGGCGCGTCGACGATAGAGCCGTGGCAAAGAACCCGGCGGCGCGGAGAACGCGCGATTATCAGTATTGAGCATCTTCTCGCGTCGAGCGCGATTCCGTTCATCTTTCCGGCAGCGCGTGTGGCCGACGACTTCTACGCCGACGGCTCCGTGCGCCAGATCGCGCCGCGGTCGCCGGCGCTGCATTTGGGCGCGCGCAGAATGCTGGTCATCGCCGTCGGGCAGTTCGTCGGCCAGCAGCCGGCCTTTGCGCAAAGGCAAAAACCACCGTACTATCCTTCCTTTGCCCAAGTCGCGGGGCACGCGCTTTCCAGCATTTTTCTCGACAACCTGGGCGCGGATCTGGAGCGCTTGCAGCGACTCAATCAGGTGCTCAATCTCGTTCCCCGCACCATCCAGGAAGCGCATCCCGAAATCGTTCGCGTCGACGCGCTGGTCGTGGGCCCGAGCCGCGATCTGGGGCAACTCGCGGTTCGCCATGCCGATCGTTTGCCGACCGGTGTGCGATACCTCTTGCGCGGTCTGGGGGCGACCGAGGGCACCGGCGCCAATCTCTTGTCGTATCTGCTCTTCGATCGCAACTACTGCCGCGAGCTGCTAACGCTTGGCTACGCCGACGCACTTGCTCGCCGCGACGAAATCGAAGCGTTTCTCGGCGGCGACACCGCGGGTTATCTTCCTTTATTTCCGGCCGAGCTGCTCCGCTGAGAAATTTGGCCGGCTCCTTGTTCGCCATTCGTAAGGTGGAATGTCTTGTGTCGCCGCAGCCGCTGACTCGCGGACGCTCGCACCCCATTCGCTTCGCGAACGGGACCTGGCTCGCTGCTCACGTCGCCACCTGGCTCGCTGCTCGCAGCGCCATTGACGCGGGGTCCGTTTTCCCCGACGATGCGCTGCTGCGACGGCAGCGTTTTTCCTGGCGATGCAAGCAGGCATGCCCTTTCCCCGCGAACACCATTTCAAGAGCCTCAGCGCACACGGTTTTCACCGAGTCGTCTACCGGGACTGGGGCGATCCCGAAAATCCGCGCGTGGTCGTCTGCATCCATGGCCTGACGCGCAACGGACGCGATTTCGACACACTGGCCGCGGCGATATCGGATCGTTATCGCGTCATCTGTCCGGATATGCCGGGACGCGGCGACAGCGGATGGCTGCGCGATCCGAACGATTATGGATTCCCGGCCTATCTGACCACGCTGACGGCCTTGCTTGCTCACGCCCACGCGGATCGCGTCGCATGGGTCGGCACCTCGATGGGAGGACTGCTGGGCATGGTGATGGCGGCACAGCCTGAAACGCCGGTCGCCCGGCTGGTGGTCAACGACGTCGGCCCGGCCATCGAACCGGCGGCGCTCGCGCGCATCGGATCGTACGTAGGTCTCGACCCGACGTTCGATTCGTTCGAGCAGCTGGAAACGCACATCCGTCAGGTGTCGGCTCCTTTCGGTGTTCTTACCGAGGATCAATGGCAAGCACTGGCGCGCAGCACCGCGCGACAGGACGCCAATGGCCGGTGGCGACTCAAGTTCGACCCCGGCATCGCCGTGCCTTTTCGCGCCACGGCCGGACAAGGCGGCGATTTGTGGCCGATTTGGGACGCGATCTCCTGCCCGACGCTGGTGCTGCGCGGCGCCGAGTCGGACC
>JALZAO010000148.1 GCA_030948305.1 Pseudomonadota bacterium | reverse complement strand
GCGTTCGACATCGTCGGCAGGGGCGTCGCCACGACCGGCGCGCTGGAGCAGGCAGTCCGGCTGTGCGCGCGTCTTGCCTCCGGTCGCAAGAACAAGGCGACCCTCGCGCACGAGGCCGCAGCCGCATCATTCCCCTAAGCAGAGGACGACTCTCCCATGCCCCTATCGCCGGTCGCGGCCGCCACTTCCGATGAATTGTCCCTTACCGACTATGTTGCCGGCTTCGTAGTCGCCACGCGCGGACAGGACATCCCCGCCGACGTGGCCCACCTCGGCAAGCGTTCGGTGCTCGACGGCATCGGCCTGGCACTCGCCGGCGCCGCGTCGCAAACCGGCAACATTACCCGGCGCTACCTTGCCTCGTTGGGGATTGCAACCGAGCGCGGCAGTACCGTGATCGGAAGTGAGATGCGCCTGCCCGCGCGCTTCGCGGCGTTCGCCAACGGAATTTCCATCCATGCCGATGACTACGACGACACTCAGCTCGCCGTCGCCAAGGATCGCGTCTATGGCCTGCTCACCCATCCGACGGCACCGGCGCTTCCGCCGGCGTTAGCGCTCGCCGAGAGGGATCGGAAAAGCGGCCGCGACCTGATGACCGCCTATCAGGTCGGCGTCGAGGTCGAGTGCAAGGTGGCCGAGGCGATCATGCCGCGCCACTATCAGCACGGCTTCCACAGCACCGCGACCTGCGGTGCGATCGGCGCCGCGGCAAGCGCGGCGAAGCTGCTGGGGCTCGATCGCGAAGCCACGCGTCGCGCCCTGAGCCTGGGTGCCACTCAGGCCGCCGGATTGCGCGAAAACTTCGGCACCATGACCAAGCCTTTTCATGCGGGACGCGCCGCGGAAAGCGGAGTCGTCGCGGCCGAGATGGCGGCGCTCGGCTTTACCGCATCGCTGAACGGACTGGAAGCCGACCGGGGGTTTTTCCGCGCCGCGGGCGGCGGCTACAGCGCCGACATGATTTACGGCAAGCTCGGCCATCCGTGGACCTTCGCTTTTCCCGGTGTCTCGATCAAGCCGCATCCCAGCGGGTCGCTCACGCATCCGGGCATGGCCGTCATGCTGGATCTCATCCATCGTCACGATCTCTCCCCTGAGCGGGTCAAACGTGTCGCGGTCGGCACCAATCACAACATGCCGAATGCACTGATCCACCATCGCCCCCGCAACGAGTTGCAGGCGAAGTTCAGCATGGAATTCTGCATGGCGATCCTGCTCATCGAGCGCAAGGCCGGTCTCGAGCAGTTCACCGACGAGGTGGTCAACCGCCCTGACGTGCAGGCGTTGCTGCAGCGGGTGGATTTCGGCGTCAACGCCGAAGCCGAGGCTGCCGGCTTCGACAAAATGACGACGATCATCGAAGTCGAGCTCGACGATGGCACCCTTGTCAAGGGCGCTGCCGATTTCGGCAAGGGCAGCCCCGCCAATCCGATGAGCGACGACGAGCTCACGGAGAAGTTCCGGCAATGCGCGGCCTGGGGCGGCCTCGACCACGCGCAGACGAACACGGTGATCGATCTCGTATGGCGGATCGAAACGCTCGAAGACGCGGGCGAGCTTACGCGGCACCTGCGCATCAAGCGTACCGGGTGAACGTGGACAGGAACGTCGGCGAAGCGGCGTGGGCGCATCGCCGCCAGTAGTCACCAACCACAACAGCGAGCGCCATGTTCGAAGGCTTCACGCAGACGCGGATCGACACCTCCGGTGCGCGGATCAACCTGCGCCGCGGCGGATCCGGGCCACCCCTCCTGCTGCTGCACGGCAACCCGCTGACGCATGTGATGTGGCACAAGATCGCGCCGCGGCTCGCGGAACATTTCACGGTCGTCGCATCGGACCTGCGAGGCTACGGCGACAGCTCCAAACCGGACGGCGGCGAAGACCACATTGGCTACTCGTTCCGCGCGATGGCGCAGGACCAGGTGGAGGTGATGACGGCGCTCGGCTTCGATTCATTTCATGTATGCGGCCACGACCGCGGCGGAAGGGTCGCGCACCGCATGGCGCTGGATCATCCGCGTAGGGTGAGGAATGTCGCGTTCCTCGATATCGTGCCGACGCATCACATGCTGAACAACATCAAGAAGCAATGGGCGGTCGATTCCTACCACTGGTTTTTCATGGCGCAGCCCTACGATTATCCCGAGCAGATGCTGATTGCCTACGGCCTCGAGCGCTACATCCGGAAAAAGCTGGACAAGAAAGGCGTCGGCATGAGCGCATTCACTGCCGAGGCGCTGGCCGAGTACATTCGCTGCTGCACGCCGGAAAACATTCACGCGGTTTGCGAAGACTATCGCGCGGCGGTCGGCATCGATCTCGTCCACGATGAAGCCGACCTGGAGACCAAGCTGTCCATCCCGATGCTCGTCCTGTGGGGAGAGGAGAGCCACGTCAATCGCAGCTACCGCCCGATCGAGGCCTGGCTCGAGCGTGCAGTCGATGTCCGCGGAAGCATGCTGCCTTGCGGGCACTACCCGGCGGAGCAGGTGCCTGATGAAACGTATGCCGAGCTTAGTGCCTTTTTCGGGTCGAGCGATTAATGGGACCTGCGAGATGAATGACATCTACATCGAGATGGAGCACGCCCGGGAAATGCCTTCCAGTCGATCTGGGACTACGAGATCGACGCGGTCTTTTCCGATGTGGCCGAGTACTACGACCGCGCTGACGTTTTCGCGACCCTCGACCTCATTCATGCGCTGCGCCGGCGCTTCTTGTCCACCATGGACATCCGCCCGACGCAAAGGTCCTCGACGTGTGTGCGGGCACCAAGGCATCGGCCTGCAATGCTTTTCTCCCGTTTAAAACGATCGGAACAGGCTTAGCACGGCGCCGTTTTGCCGTCTTGTACCGGCCACCGGATAAGCCGCCTTCGCGGAACTGCTCCCTACCCAATTCAGATGGACACTGAATTGATCGAAATCGACTCCCACGCCAAGCCGGGCATCGAACACATGATGGACTGACCGGCCCGTATAAAGATTTTCGCTGCTGTTGCGCAAGACCCCGGCGTGAGCCAGCAGGCGAACACGATCGAGCAGCGGTTGCGCGCCGTTTACTTCGCCGTAAATGGCATCCGAGTCGTGCACAAAGTAACGCGGTGCGTAATACAGCCTCCCACTGACATTCTCGTAGGCGATGCCCCAGTACACTTCCGGGTAGCTATAGCCACCCCCACCGGTAAAGGCGGAATAATCTGCGCCAACTTCCGAGCTCAGTCCGGAAGGAAAGCGCCAGACATACCCGACGAAGGCAATGGTCTGCAACTCTCGGCTCGACGGGTACGCAAACTGAACGGTCGACGCAAACGCCCCGGCGTACCAGCCCCGGGCATCATCGTAAACAGCGCCGAGCTGGGCTGCCGGTTTGTTGTGACTCAACGAAACACCGCGAAACCGGTAGTCCGAGACCACGGTCAAGCTGCCCGAGACCTGGGCGGTAACGTTGGCGGCAACTAACGCGAACCCAAGAGCGACGGCGTGGCGGAGCACTCCGCTCTCAGGGGGACGGAGGCGATATCGTGTTACCCGCCACTGCACACGCACAGGCACAAGTTCCGGCTATTCTCGCGACGGCCGCGCAGGCATCGACAATAGCGTGATGGTCGCCGCCCGCCCGCGACGGAATCGGCTGAGCCGCCAGCGCTTCGCGGATCTGCTGCGGCCGCAGGTTGGGAGCGAGCTCTCGCAACAGCGCCACGAGGCCGGTCAGATGCGCTGCCGCATACGATGAACCGGCAACAAAGCCCCACTTGCGGCCCACCATCGTTGTTGGAATGTCTCGTCCCGGACCCAGCAGGACGCCTACGCTTACATCGTGCGCGTCATCGCTTGCCACGGCAAGCACACCACGGTGCGAGGCGGGAAAACCGCCATCGCGAACTGCCGGGTCGGCGGCGGCGACAACCGTAGTGCCGCGCGCCATTGCAGCGTCGAGCAAGCGTTCCAGAAGCCGGTCGCGGGGCCCACCGAGACTCAAATTGACCACCTGAGCATTCTCGTCGAGAGCGAACTGCAGCGCCTTCGCCAGCGTAAAGCTGCTGCAAATAGCCGCATCGGCGCGCCTCGCGGGCTCTTGCCAACAGGCCCGCAGTGCCATCAATTTCGCCTCCGGCGCTATTCCGGCGATGCCCAGGCCATCGTCGGCTCGGGCGGCGATGATTCCGGCGACCGCGGTACCGTGCTCTTCTGCGACGTCTTGGTGTCCGTCGACGAAATTTCGCGCCACGGCCACTCGGCCGGCAAGATCAGGATGGTCGAGCTCTACTCCGGTATCGAGCTGCGCCACCCGCACGTGGCGGCCCGTGGTGATCTTGTGAAGCTCGGCCAGATGCCAGAGTTTGGCACTGGGTTGCAGCGGATAAAGCGGATCGTTGTGGGCGAGCACACGGAACAAGTTCATCGACTGCGCTGACTCTACCCGCGGGTCAAGCGACAACTGTTCCACCAGCCGCGGCAGGAGCGCATTGCTGGTCGCCTGCATGACGAAGCAATCGACGCCAAGGGCCGGCATGGGCCAGTCATTGGTGATCGTCAGGCTATATTGGCTTGCAATCGCGTCGGCAATCCGTCGCCGGGCGCTGCCTCCGACACGCGCGTCATAGCTGCCGCCATACTCGACGTCGGGACGATAGTGCGGCGGCGCCAACCGCAACATGACCAGGACTTGCCGCTCGGCGGAGCCATCGTCGACCGGCGTGCCGGTGACGCGATCCAGCCGCGCACACGCCACCGCGCACAGGGACAGCAAGACCAGGAGCGATGCGCGCGCCGTCGTCAACGGGGTTCGGCACGATCGAGCTGTTCGACCAACACCACGGCGGGCTCCGCGCGCAAGGCTTGCACCGCCTCGATCCGTCGTTCCGCTGCGACCTTGAGTACGTAAGCGTTCGTCTCGGTGGGCCCGTCCGCGACTCGGGCTCCGGCCTTGCGTAGCATCCGGCGGAGATCGGACTCAGTTGTGGTCGGATCGAAGACAACGACGAGGGTACCGGTTGTCGGCGCGGCAGCGTTCCGCGCACCGAGGGTCCGGTACAGGGTGAGGCCATCGGTCGCTGGCACCAGCGCGGCCCCCAGTGCGACGATCACTGCCAGTTGCGCCGCCATGGCCCATCGCGACCAGGACGGGGCCCGTCTCCAAAGCCTGGGCAGCGACGCCCCTTTGCCTCGCCCCGCGCGCGGCTCGTCAAGCTGCCGGCGCAG
>JALZAO010000147.1 GCA_030948305.1 Pseudomonadota bacterium | reverse complement strand
CACCTCGCGCGAGGTCGACCTCGATCGCTCGCGCCTGGTAGGGACGGCGCGCAACGCGAGCATCAGCTTCAAGGGCGTGTCGATATTCTATTCTCCGTATCTCGATTTTCCGCTGTCGAACGAGCGCAAATCCGGATTTCTGACGCCGGTCTTCGGCTCGACCAGCAGCCGCGGAATCGAAATGTCGCTGCCATATTATTTCAATCTCGCGCCGAATTACGATGCAACGCTGACATCGCGAGTGATGACGCGACGCGGGCTGCAACTCAATGGGCAGGCGCGATATCTTTTCCCTGACCTCTCGGGTGAGGCCGACGTCGAGGTGCTGCCCGACCGCGTCACCGGGACCAATCGCTACGGATTGTCGTGGAAGCACAACCAGAAATTCGATTCTGTGCCGGGTCTCGCCGGCTACTTGAACTTGCAGAAGGTGTCGGACGACGCCTACTTCACCGATCTCTCCGATCGTCTTGTGGTGACCTCGCAGTCGACGCTCCCGCGAGAGGCGGGGCTCGTCTACAATCGCGGGCCCTTTTCATTGCTGACTCGGATTCAGACGTTCCAGACGCTCCAGGATCCCGCCAATCCGATCACCCCGCCCTATTTTCGAGAGCCGCAGCTGCTGCTGACAGTGAGCCCCATCGAGTGGAAGGGCCTCGATCTTCAGGCCAGCGGCGAGTACGTCAGATTCCGCCAGCCTGCTCTCGTGACAGGCGATCGATCGGTGCTTTACCCGAGCATGACGTGGTCGCAGCGCGGCAACGCGTGGTTCGTCAGCGCGCGCACCGGGCTGCACATGACGCATTACGATTTCGACGCCCCGACGCTTCCCGAACAGCACCTGAATCGCGTGGTCCCGATCAGCAGCGTCGACAGCGGCCTCGTGTTCGAGCGAGACGCGAATCTGTTCGGCAAGGCATTCACACAGACGCTCGAGCCACGCGCCTACTACGTCTACATTCCGTATCGCCGTCAGGATCAAATACCGGCGTTCGACACCGCGATCGACGATTTCAATTTTTCGCAACTCTTCACCGAAAACCGTTATCTCGGCAGCGATCGCATCGGCGACGCGAACCAGGTGACTCTCGCGGCAACCACCCGGTTCCTCGATCCGCAGTCGGGCGAGGAGAGGATGCGTTTCGCGGCCGGGCAGCGCTATTATTATCGCACCCAGCGTGTGACGCTTACGGAGGTCCCGCGCAGCGCGAACACGTCGGACCTGCTGCTGTCGGGCGAGGGGCGTTTGTCGGACGTGTGGTCGGCCGCCGCCGCGCTCGAATACAACCTCAATCATCCGCAGACCGAGCGTCTCGACCTCGGCGTTCGCTGGCAGCCGGGCTCCGGACGCGTGCTCAACGCGAGCTACCGTTTCATCCGCCAGCAGGTTGGTCCGACCGGAGACATCACGCAGTTGAAGCAGGTGGATTTCTCCGGGCAATGGCCGTTCCTGGACAACTGGTCGGCGATCGGACGCTGGAACTATTCGCTGGTCGACTCCAAGACCCTGGAAGGCGTCGTCGGCCTCGAGTACAATGGCGGGTGCTGGGCGTTTCGGATTGTCGGTCAGCGGCTGACGACCACGACACAGCAGGCCAGCACGTCGGTGTTCGTGCAGTTCGAGCTGAACGGACTCGCGCGCCTCGGCACCAACCCGATCGATGTGCTTAAGCGCAGCGTCCCCGGCTATCTGACTGTCACCGACCCGGCGCTGCGGCCTGCCGGCACCACGGCCAGGGATTATTTTCCGGAGTTCTAGAGGGTCACCGCAATGGCATTTCGAAAGCTATTCAAGGCGGGATTCGCGCTGGCGTCAGCCTGCGCGCTGGCGCAACCGACCGCGCCGACGCAGAATCGCGTCGTCAACGTGGACCGGGTGGTCGCCGTCATCAACGACGAGGCGATCACCCAATACGATCTCGAAGACGCCAAACGCATCGTCTTGCAGCAGCTCAAGCAGCAGAACGTGCAGCCGCCGGCGCAGGACGTTCTCGACAAGCAGGTGCTCGAGCGCATGCTGACCGAGCGCTCGCTGCTTCAATTCGCCAAGGAAAGCGGCGTCAAAATCGACGATACGATGATCGAGAAGGCAATCCTGCGTATCGCGCAGGATAACAAGCTTTCGGCCGAGGATTTTCGCAAGGCGCTGGCGAAGGAGAACATCACCTATCCCAAGTATCGCGAGGACATTCGCAACGAGCTCACGATGCAGCGCCTGCGCGAGCGCGAGGTCGACAGCAAGATCACGGTCAGTGACGCCGAAGTCGATCAGTATCTTGCGACACTGAAGGGACAGAATACCGGTGAGGCCGAATACAAGCTGGCGCATATTCTGGTGATGGTGCCCGAGCAGGCAAGCGCGGAGCAGATCGACGCCAGGAAGCGGCGCGCGGAAGACGCGTTACGCGCGCTGAAGAGCGGTGCCGATTTCGCCCAGGTCGCGGCGGGATTTTCCGACGCGAGCGATGCGCTCTCCGGCGGCAACCTGGGCTGGCGCCCCGGCGCGCGCCTGCCGACGGTGTTCGGCGACGAGGTCCGGGCAATGAGTGTTGGCCAGATTTCGTCGATCACGCGCAGCGCCGCAGGATTTCATATCGTCAAGCTGCTCGACAAGCGCAGCCACAACGAGCCGACCGTAGTCGATCAGACGCACGCTCGGCACATACTCGTACGCGTCAACGAAATCGTTTCGGAAGCCGACGCCAAGGCCAAGATCGAACGGCTCAAAGACCGGATCGATACGGGGGCAAAGTTCGAGGAGCTGGCGAAGCTCAATTCCGAGGACGGCACCTCCGCCAAGGGCGGCGACCTCGGCTGGCTCAATCCGGGCGACACCGTTGCGGAATTCGACGAGGCGATGAAGAAGCTGGAGCCGAATCAGGTTTCCGATCCGGTGCGATCGCCTTTCGGCTGGCACCTCATTCAGCTGCTCGAGCGGCGGCGGCAGGACATCACCGGCACTCGCGAGCGTTCCGAGGCGCAAACGGCGATCCGCCAGCGCAAGGTGGACGAGGCATTTCAGGACTGGGTGCGCCAGATCCGCGACCGGGCCTACGTCGAAGTCCGACTTGATGATCGATAGTATTCCTAGCCGCACGCGGTAGTACGCCGCTACGTCTCTCAGCGCTTCGGCGGCGACTCCTCGGGTGGGCGCACGGCGCGAAACATGCCAAGCAGCAACAGGTCGTAGACTATTTTCAGGATGCCGCCGATCAAGAGCGGCCAGCCGAAAGTCGAAACCTGCAGCAGGTAACCTGCCGCCAAAGGGCTGATCGACGAGGCCAAGCTGCGCGGAACCGAGGTGATGCTGGCAGCCGCCGCACGTTCGGAAGGCGACACCACTGCCATCACGTACGAGCTTCGCGTCGGCACATCCATCTGCGAAAGCGCGCTGCGAACGAGCAGCAGCACGATGACCCAGGACAGGTCCGGCATCATCGGAATCAGCACGAGGAGCACACTGGACGGAAGATGCGTGAATACCATGGTGTTGATCAGTCCGATTCTCTTGGCGATGCGCACCGCGAGCAGATACGAGAATGCAGTGAACACGCCGGTCCAGAAAAAGATCGCCGCCGCCAGCCCGAGCGATAGCTGAAATTTCTCGAAGAGCCACAGCGCCAGCATCGATTGCACGATAAAGCCTCCGCCGAAAGCGTCGAGGCTGAAGAGCGCCGCAAGGACGTAGACGATGCGTTTGGATTCCTTGAGCGGAGCCGCCGAGGTCTGCATATCGGCAGCGAAGTCCGTCGGCAGCCTGCGATAGATGGCCGCCGCCGCCAGTCCGATCACGCCGTAGAGGCCGAACATGAGCTGCAGCGCGGAGCGCATGTTCATGCCAGCGGCGTCGACCATCAGGCCGGGTAGTCCCGCCGACAGCGCCCCCAGCGCGGCCACCAGCGCGCCGACGAGACTGTAACGGGCGAAGAGCGCCGTCCGCTCGCGGGCGCCGGCGACGTGCGCGAGCGCGGCCTGCTCGAGAGGCAGGAAAACGCTTACGTCTCCGCTGGATGGATTGAGCGTGCCAACCACCGCGATCAGGAGCAGCGGCCAGAAATTCGTCACCACCGCGAAACCCAGGCCCGTCGCCGCCATCAAAAACGTCGCGCAGAGCAGCAGGGTACGCAGCCTGAAGCGATGGGCGCAGAGACCGATGGCCAAAGTGAGGACACCGGAGCCCAGCAGTGTGCCGGCGGTGATGGCGCCCACCTGAAAGGGCCCGAGTCCGAGCTCGAGCAGGTAGAGCGGCAGCAGAAGACTGACGAAGCCGTCGCCGAAAGCACGCAGGCCTCTGACCCACAAAAGCCGTCGAACATCCGGTGACATCATGGACTGTCCAATGCAAACTCCCGTCCGGGCGCGAACCCGGGGTCAGGAGCAGAGCTTGGACGCGTAGAACGTCTGGTGGAGCGGGGAGTCTGCTCGCACGTCCCCGTCGTTAAAATATAACACGGGCTCGGACGCCGCGCTACAAGCGATGCCAATGCCTCCGGTGCAGTTAGTTTGTGCGCGGATAAAGAGCAACTCGCTCCAGCCGTGCGCTCGCAGCGGCATGATCGAACGCCAGCACGATCTTCAGCTCCGCGACGATCGTACCCTTTGCCCGCAATGCGGAAGGCCACGCCAGCGGCACCCTCACTCCGGCATCGACATGCTGAAATCTCGCCGCCGGAATCGGCGCGCCGATTGCCATCCACGGCGACTTGTCATCAATGCGTCCGAATATCTGCATCGCGGCAAGTGATGCGGCATCGCGTAATCCCAGCACGAGAGACCCAATCATGGCAGGTCGGATGACCTGATCGGGCGGCGAAAGGAGCGTCGCCGTTGTCCCGTCAAATTCCAAATCGAGATAGCCGCCGCGCGCATCCGCTTTGCCCTGCTCGAGCCGCCATCCGTCGTCGTCGGCATGGCCCGGCGCGCCAAACGTCCAGAGTCTCGCGCCGCGAGGCAGATTGGCGTGCGTGACTAGAAAATCGCGCATCGCCGCCTCGGCAGGCGTATTGCGCCACGACGTGTACGGCAGGTACCCGGGTTGATCCGAATACACGCCGTTCGACCCGTTCCACGCCATCACCGACACCTCCTGCGCGTCGAAGTTGAACATGTCGCGAAAGGCGTGATACGACCGCGCGAAATACGGTTGCACCATCGGTGTCTTGAGGTCGGTGGCATTCATTTCGACGATGGCCCAGGCCGGGTCCATGCGCGCAATGGTGGCAAACAGGCTATGGC
>JALZAO010000146.1 GCA_030948305.1 Pseudomonadota bacterium | reverse complement strand
GTCCTGTGGGATCCCGCGACCGGTATATTCCACCTGCCCGCGCTGCATGCCGTAGCTGCCCGGCTCGGAGTGACGCTGAACGTTCTGGAGGTTCGTCGTCCCGCAGATTTAGGTGGCGCATTGGAATCAGCACAAGCTTGGCATGCGGAGGCCCTCAATATCCTCGCCTCGCCCTTTCTCCATACCCTGCGCAAGCAAATCTTCAGGTATGCGGCGCGGAATCGGCTCCCAGCGATCTATCAGTGGGCGGAAGCCGCGAGGGAAGGCGGACTCATGGGTTACGGGCCGACGTATGCTGAGATTTTTCGCCAGATGTGTATCCAGCTCGACCGCATTCTGAAAGGCGCCAAGCCCGGTGATCTTCCCGTCGAACAACCGACTAAATTCGAGTTGGGGATCAATCTGATTACCGCCAAAGCGCTCCGCATCAAGATCCCGCAATCGCTCCTGCTCAGGGCGGACGAGGTGATCCAGTGATTTCGTGGTCGGCCTTGTAAGTAAGGGATGCCATGGATTTCCGCCTCACCCTTGAGCAGGAACAATTTCGCGAATCGGTGCGGCGCATGGCCGAGAAACATCTGGCGCAGGACGCGCGCACGCGCGCGTACTCTCCCGAGTACCCACGGGATGTCGCGAAGCTCATGGCCGCTCACGGACTGCTCGGCATCACGATCTCCGAAGCCGATGGAGGCCATGGGGGCACCCTGCTCGACGCGGTGATTGCGATCGAGACCGTCGCCTCGGTGTGCCCGAAAAGCGCCGACGTCGTTCAGGTGGGCAACTTCGGCCCGATCCGCGTTCTTGCCGAGTACGGCACACCAGATCAGAAGAAGCGTTACCTCGAGCCGCTACTCGCCGGCGAATCGGTTATCTCGGTCGGCATGACCGAGCCGGAAGCCGGATCGGCCGTGACTGAACTCAAGACCGCGGCGACCGCGGACGGCGCCGGCTATCGCGTCAACGGCTCCAAGATCTTCACCACCCACTCGACGCACGCCGATGTGATTCTCACCTACGTGCGCTTCGGCCGGGGAGTGGCCGGCATCGGCTCGGTGCTGATCGACCTGAAAGCACCGGGGGTGCGCTTCGGCAAGCGCTCGAAGTTCATGTCCGGCGAGGAGTGGGCGCAAATCTACTTCGACAATGTCTTCGTTCCCGCCGATGCGGTGGTGCTCGAGGAAGGCGGGTTCAAGAAGCTGATCGCCGGATTCAATGTCGAACGCATCGGCAACGCCGCGCGCTCGCTCGCGCTCGGCCGTTACGCCTACGAGGCGGCGCGACAATGGGCGATGCAAAGAAAGCAATTCGGGCGCCTGCTGTGCGAGTTCCAGGGACTGCAATGGAAGTTCGCCGACATGAAAATCAAGCTCGACGCGGGGCAGCTGCTGCTGTATCGCGCAGCGGCCAACGCCGACCGCGGCTTTCCGCCCGCGGAGGAGACCGCGATTGCCAAGGCCTTTTGCAACCAGGCGGGATTCGACATCGCCAACGAGGCGCTGCAGGTGATGGGCGCGCTCGGCTACTCTCAGGAGGAGCTGGTGGAGTACTGCGTGCGTCGCTGCCGCGGCTGGATGATCGCCGGAGGCTCGATCGAAATCCTCAAGAACCGCATCGCAGAGGCGGTGTTCGAGCGAAGCTTCCCGCAGCGGCCTGAAACGAACTGACGCGCTTTAGTCGGGCCGAATACCGGAAGCCCGGATCACCTCGTCCCATTTCGCGACTTCCTCGCGCAGGATCTTGTCGAACTCCGCAGGTGTGCTGCCGACCGGCTCCGCGCCCTGATCGAGCAGGCGCTGCCTGATGTCCGGGGACCGCGTGGCCTTGATGATCGCGTCGGACAATGTCTTGACGATGTCGCGGGGCGTCGCCGCAGGGGCAAGCACGCCGTACCACACGGTCAGTTCGACGTTGGGCAACCCGGCTTCCTGCATGGTCGGCACGCCCGGCATCAACTCCGAGCGCCGAGTGCCAGTCGAGGCGAGAGGGCGGAGCCGTCCGGACTTGACGTGCTGCAGGATCGCCGGAACGTTGGCGAAGGTCAGGTCGACGTCGCCCGCGATCAATGCGGTGAGCGAAGGAGCGGTGCCCTTGTACGGCACGTGCACGATATTCGTCCCCGTGCGCAGCTTGAATAACTCGCCCGCGAGATTCTGCGTCGTGCCGGTCCCGGCGGACGAGTAGTTGAGCACTCCTGGCTTCGCGCGCGCGAGCGCAATCAATTCGTTCAGGGTCGTGGCTGACGACGACGCGTTCACCACGAGGATGTTCGGGCTTTCCGAGAATATCGAGACAGCCGCAAAATCACGCAGCGTGTCATACGGAAGATTCTTGTAGAGCGCCATGTTGATCGCTACCGCGGGGCTGTTGACGAGCAGTGTGTAGCCGTCCGGTGCCGACTTCGCCACGAGCTCATTGGCGATGTTGGTGCCGGCCCCGGGACGATTGTCGACGATCACTTGCTGACCGAGGAGCTCGGAGAGCTTGGACGCGAGCAAGCGCGCATTGATGTCCACCCCTCCGCCGGGGGTGAACCCGACGACAAGCCTCACGGGCCTGGTTGGATAAGTTTGAGCTTGCACCGCTGAGCCGTGTGCCGCGATGCACAGCGCCATCAGCCACAGGATGCTGCGCATCCCGGGCATCGCGCTCAATGCAACCGCTGATCGCACGCGCTCTCGATTCAGCCGAGCAAGGTAGCGAGCAGCCCTGCGACGCCCAGGCCCAGTGCGGCGAGCGCGTCACCGGCGATGAGTCCGCCGCCCACCAGCGAAGTGGTGCTCATGTCTTCGGGGAGCGCGGGAGCTTTCTTCTTGTCTTTCGGCAAACTGTTGACGAAGCTCGCGAACACGCCACCCGCGGCGAACCACGCGGATGTGAGCAGGTTGACGAAGCCTCCGAACGACGATGCGTAGGGCGACGGCAACACCACGGCATCCAATAGAAAGTCGGTGCTGAAGCCGACCTTGCCTGCCTTGACGAACCTTTGGTAAGCCTCGCGCGACTTGATGATCTTGCGCAGCAGCTCGGTCGCGAAGCCGATGAAAACGCCGACCCAGATCGCGGTGCGCTGATAGGGCTTGTCCTCGGTGAGGCTGCGCAGGGCGCCGACGAATTTGTACGTCATCGCCGAAGTCCAGCGGTCCGGCTGCTGATCCGCGGGAAGCGTGGTCTGATCGAGCAGCAGCACCGGGTACGCGCTCATGAAAAGCTTGGCGAACACGACCGCCATGATCGCGCCCATGACGATGCCGGCGACCTGAAAGCGGAATTGAATGATGCGGTTGGTGCCGAGCCGCCAGCCGGTGGAGCGGTCCTGCTGCATGTCGCAGGCCTCGGCCGTGGACACCAGCAGCACGGTTGCCGCCATCAAGCCGATCGTCGGGTCCTTGAGCCCGATCGCAGCCATCAGGATGACGGTCACCACGAACGCGGACGAAATCGGGTTCTGGTCGACCATTCCCACCGAAATGCCGTTCACCATCGCGAACACGAACACCAGCAGCACCGCGAACACCAGATAGCCGACAGGCTGATGGAGCACCTGCGAGCCGGTGACCACGATGCCGATACCCCAGAAAACGACCCAGACTACGAGCATGCGCATGTTGACGCGCTTCCAGTCTTCCTGCTCGACCGGCTTTGAGCCCGTACGCTCCCTGGCGCGTTGATACGCGTGGAAGAGAATGAGCGACACATCGATGAGCGCCGCGCCCATGATCATTCCGAGCGCGATCAGGAACGTGATCTTTCTGAACGGCTCGCCGGCTTTCAGCCAGCCGATGGATACGAAATAGGGAATCATCGCCCAGCTGACCAGCCCGCCGACGAGCGCCGCGATGCCGATACGCGCGCCGACGATCATGCCGGCGCCGAAGGTGGAGGTCGACAGGTCGATCGCGCCGAGAAACGCCGTCTTCGCCGCGCCTATGCCGCCGGCGATGCCCAGCGCCATGCCGCCGAACAGGCGAGTCACGGACTGCCTGAGCAGCACCGGATCGGTCAGCGCGCGCAGGATGTTGGCGACGGCAAGTCCCGATGGGAACGTGAGTTGCAAGCGGTCGACGAGAATCGGCGTGTAGAGCATCCCGACGCCCACACCGAACATGCCGATGCAAAGCATGTAAAGGATGAGTTGCCACATCGGCGGCTGCGGCAAACCCAGCCAGGTCATGGCCTGAATCACGACCGCCATGGCGCTCATGCCCGCCACCGACGCGGCAGTAGTCTGGATGTAATTCGCGCCGTGCCGTCCCTGCGCGCCGTAGCCGAAAGTGACCGTCGACCCAAGTATGCCCGCGAGGACCTGGCCTCCCACGAAGAAGCCGAGCGAGAAGTTCATGTACGACGCGGCCACCCCGCCCAATGGGCCGAGGATGAGGATGCCGACGGCGCCAAGCAAGGCGTAGTACTTCCAGGTGCCGAGTTTTGGAAGCCATGCCCAGCGCTGGGCCGATTCTTCTAGCGGCAGAGACGTAGAGCTCACGGTTTCAAAAGGGTGCGCGGCGATTGGGATCGACGGCACAACGAGTCTAGCAAATCCGGCCGGACAAAGAAAAAGCCCCGAAAGATTCGGGGCTTTTCGAAACGACTGCCGACCGCGTTATTGGGCCTTGTCACGTTCCCAATGCCCTTCGTTGAAAACGTAGCGGCCATTGTTTTCGCGCCACTCGTGCGCGACCCAATGTTCCCCGCGCCGCTCGGGCACGTAGTCGCCCTTGATCCAGACGTGCTTATGGCTCGGCTCCTCATATCGCCAATACCCGGGGGTATAGACGTAACCCTCGCGGATCGTCGATTGTTCGACAATCGGGGCCGGCGGCGCAACATCGACTTCGAGGGTGGCGCTAGCCGCCTGAACGGTGAGCGGAACAGCAAACGAACCAGCAACTGCGATTGCCAAGAGAGATTTCCGGATGTTCATAAGGACTCCTTGTTGGACTGCGCAGCGCCATCTTGCCGCGACTGCCGACGACTGCCAATCGGAGGATTTCTGGAATTCTTGTAGTCCAATTTCGAGGCACTGACGGACGGAGTCTTACGTAACGAGAGACCACGAATCTGCGCGTCGTGATTTAATTCGTCCGACCCCTGCGACGGAGCAACGCCATGCCAGCTTATCTCGTGACCATCACTGTTGACCGCAACCGTTCCAGGAATACCGCAAGCTCGCGGGGCCCGCCGTTGCTCAGTACGGCGGGACGTTTCTCGTGCGCGGAGGCGAAAGAACGGTTCTGGAGGGGAGGTTCGACGCGAA
>JALZAO010000145.1:1907-5262 GCA_030948305.1 Pseudomonadota bacterium | reverse complement strand
GCCAAACATCGGTTGCACCATAGTGAGAGCTCATCGGCGTAATCCTTCCCGACGCCCTGCTGGCCCGGCCGCGAGGAATCCGATAAACTGTAATTTAGTTTCATCCACGTCGCGTCAGCGGTGGTTCGAAGACACCGTCTGTGGCGAAGCAAGCCAACGGAGGATCCAATGAGTGTCCAATTTCTGGGAGGAACCCGCACCGGCGCCGGCGGGCAATCGCTTCCGTTCTCGCCGGCGGTCAAGGCCGGGCCATTCGTGTTCGTGTCCGGGCAGGTCGCGATGGGCGACAACGGCGAGCTTGTGCCGGGCGGCGTCGAGGCGCAGACGCGGCAGGCGCTGAAAAATGTCGAAAAGGCGCTTGCGCTCGCCGGGTGCACGCTGAAAGACGTGGTCAAGTCCACAGTGTGGCTCCACGACGCTCGCGACTTCTGGACCTTCAACCGCATCTACGCCGAATTCTTCTCCGAGAACAAACCGGCACGATCGACGACGCAGGCGACGCTGATGATCGACGCCAAAGTCGAGATCGAGGTTATTGCCTACAAGGCTTAGCGAATTACGGCTTGGCGGCAGGACCTTAATTCTTTCCCAGCGGGATGTGCCGGTTGCGCCGGGCCGCGGCCGCGGACGGCGTTGCCCGTAAGTGTGCGGTCACAACGCCTGACGCGTCGCTAGCACGCGCTGCACTGCCCGTCGGAACATTTGCGTGCCCCGACGACTCATCCAGAATTGCCCTGAAACATCCCCCTCTCGGCGCTGTCAGAGCAAAATCGGCGCGGCCGCGCCGGGGGATTCCTCCGGGCCGTGCCGCTGCGGACACGTTGCCCGCAGGTTGTAGCCATGGAGGCAAACCGATGAAAGTTAGCGAAATAATGACTCGCGATGTGCGCTTGTTGAGCCCCGATCAAACCATCCGCGAGGCGGCAAGTCTCATGGCCGACGTCGACGTCGGTTCGCTGCCGGTCGGCGACAACGATCGGCTGGTGGGCATCATCACCGACCGCGATATCGTCATCCGCGCGGTAGCTCAAGGCAAGTCGGCGGACACCAAGGTCGCCGATGTCATGAGCAAGGAAATGCTTTACTGCTTCGACACCGACGAAACCGACGCCGTGGCGCGCAACATGGGCAAGGCCCAGGTCCGGCGCTTGCCGGTCGTCAATAGCGACAAGCGGCTGGTCGGCATCGTTTCGCTGGGCGACCTCGCCCGCAATGACGACCCGACGACGATCGGGCGAACCGTGTCGCGTGTTTCCACGCCGGGCGGCAAGCACGACCAGAGCTCGACCCATTGACACGAAAGCGATCGTCGCTCGGGCGGCGATCACGACCGCCAGACCTTCCGCGATTGGAGGCATAGGACGTCTCGAGCAGCGGAAGGCCTCGCATTTCCTCTGCGCGCACCACGCGCCCGACACCCACGCAAGGAGGCACTCATGCCTTACAACACCGTAGCGGACCTTCCCAAGGCCCAGACCGACCAGTACAACCCGCATCAGAAAAAGGCCTTTCTTGAGGCATTCAACAATGCTTACAAGGAATACAAGGGCGACGAAGGCCGCGCGTTCGCGGTCGCTCATTCGGCGGCGAAAAAGGCCGGAGAAAAGCCGGGCCCCGGTTAGTCAGGGAGCCATTTGGCGCTGCCCTTGAGCCGGGCGGCTAGCGCCCTCCCTGTGCGGGCCATGGAGCCGCGTGACGCTCTCGCTGATCGTGGGCGCGCGCAGAACCGCGCGGCTGCTTGTCACTGCGCGGCGCGGCCGTTACGCTCGCAGATATGCTCGTGGTCCATGGACTGACCAAATCCTACGCCGGGCCCCCACCGCGCGCTGTCTTCGCCGATGTCGATTTGAAGCTCTTTCCCGGCGATTACATTGCGGTCATGGGCGAGTCGGGCAGCGGCAAGTCCACGCTGCTCAATCTCGTGGCAGGTCTGGATAGCCCTGACCGAGGTTCGATCAAGCTCGACGACGTCGAGCTCACCACGCTCGACGACGACGCGCTGACCGTGCTTCGCCGCAAGCATCTCGGCTTCGTGTTTCAGGCGTTTCATGTGCTGCCCTACCTCACGATCGCCCAGAACGTTGCCTTGCCTTTGTCGCTCCTCGGCATGACCGGATCGGACGCCGACGCGCGAGTGACAAGCATGCTCGCAGGCGTCGGTCTCGATGGGCGCGGTGAAAGCATGCCGCGCGAACTTTCCGGAGGCGAGCTGCAGCGGGTTGCGATCGCGCGTGCCCTGGTGCACGGACCGCGTCTTGTGCTTGCGGATGAGCCCACGGGCAATCTCGACGCGGAAACCGCGGGCCAGGTGCTGCGACTGTTGCGCGAGCAGATCAAGGCCAATGGCGCCGCCGGCGTACTGGTGACGCATTCGCCCGTGGCGGCGCAGACGTGCGACCGCATCCTGCGGCTGACGCTCGTGGGGCTGCGCGCTTCGACGTCGAATTGACGATGTGGAAGGCAAGACTATCCGCGGCGCGAGCCATGCTCGCCGGTTCGCTCGCGCAAAACAAGACGCGCAGCGCTTTGTCGGTGCTCGCGATCGCGCTCGGAGTTGCGCTCGGCTACGCCGTGCAACTCATCACCGGCGCCGCAGTCAATGAGCTCGCGCTCGGCGTGCAGTTTCTCTCCGGCGACGCCGATCTCCAGGTGCGAGGCCCGCGCGGCGGCTTCGACGAAGCGGTCTATCCCGAGCTGGCGTGGCTGGCCGAGGTTGCGGTAGCGAGCCCGGTCGTGGAAGTCGATGCCAAGCTCGCCGATCGCGGCGACGTGCTGAAGATCATCGGCGTCGACGCCTTCCGTGCAGGCGCCGTGCAGCCCGGCTTGATCGCCGACGCAGCCGACCGTTTGGATCACCTGCGTTCCGACATGCTTTTTTTGAGCGCTGCCGCCGCACGCTCGCTTGGCGTCGATCGAGGCGACACGCTGAGCTTTCAAGTCGCGCTCCGGGCCGTGCCGTTACGGGTTGCCGGGCTGATGTCGGCCGACGCGCAGCAGCGATTCGCGGTGATGGATATCGCGGGCGCCCAGGCGAACTTCGATCGACTGGGAGTAGTCACCCGCGTGGATCTTCGCCTGCGCCCCGGCGTCGATATCGACGCTTTGCGCGAACGGCTTCAGGCGCGGTTACCCTCGGGCCTTGCGGTCGAGCGCCCCGAGGCAGGCGCGGCAGCCAGCCAAAGTCTGTCGCGCTCCTACCGCGTCAACTTGAACGTCCTCGCGCTGGTGGCGCTGTTCACCGGCGGACTGCTGGTCTTTTCGACGCAGGCGCTCGCGATCGTGCGCCGGCGCTCGCAGCTTGCGCTCCTGCGTGTCCTCGGCGTGACGCGCAGCCAACTGGCGGCGCTGCTCGTGG
>JALZAO010000145.1:0-1897 GCA_030948305.1 Pseudomonadota bacterium | reverse complement strand
CCTGGCGCTCGGGTTCATCCTTGCGCAAGCCGCGGTGCGTATCATCGGCGCCGATTTCGGCGCGGGATACTTTCGCGGCGTCGCACCGACCCTCTCGCCGGAGCCACTCGCGCTCATGCTCTTCTTCGGCCTGGGTGTGCTGACCGCGATGCTCGCGAGCCTCGTTCCCGCGCTCGAGGCGGCACGCTCGCCGCCCGCTTCCGCACTCAAGGCGGGTGACGATGAGCGCGCCTTTGCACGGTTCCGTCCTTCGTGGCCTGGATTCGTTACCATCGGCGCCGGAACGGTTACCGCGCTTCTTCCGCCTGTCGCGGGATTGCCTTTGTTTGGCTACATCGCCATCGCGTTGCTGCTGATCGGCACGCTGATGCTGATGCCGCGGATCGCGGTGGTGCTGCTCGCGGTTCTGCCTCTGCCGCGCGGAGCGCCGCCGCGGCTCGCGCTGTTGCAGATGCGTGGCGCTCCCGGACAGGTCGCGGTGAGCCTCGCCGCGATCGTCGCCTCGGTGAGCCTGATGGTGTCGATGGCGATCATGGTCGCGTCGTTCCGTATCTCGCTCGATACCTGGCTCGAGCGCGTTTTGCCGGCCGATGTCTACGTGCGACCCGCGGCGGGCGGCGATAGCGCGTACATGACTGCCGACGACCAGGCGCACATCACGGCTCTTCCCGGCGTGCGCCGTGCCGAGTTCCTGCGTGAGCAGCTGCTCCTGCTCGACGCCGGCAGGCCGCGCGTCTATCTGCTGGCGCGGACGATCGATGCGGCGAATCTGTCGCGCCAGCTCCAGCTCGTGAGCGGACCCGTGACGGTGGCTGCCGGTTCGCCGCCGCCCGCATGGGTGAACGAGGCGATGGTCGATCTTTACGCCTTTACGCCCGGCAAAATGATCGAGCTTCCGATTGCGGGAAAGCCTGCCGCCTTCACCGTCGCGGGTGTGTGGCGCGACTACGCGCGGCCGCACGGTGCCGTCGTCATCGAACGCGAGCGCTACATCGCACTTACCGGCGACCGGAGCGCCACCAACGGCGCGCTCTGGCTCGCGCCGGGAACGAATCTAGAGGAGCTTGGCCGCGTGATCGTTCGCGATGTGCGGGGCGGTGCGCGCCTCGAAATCGCAGCGCCCGCAGAAATCCGCGAGTTCTCGCTCAAGGCCTTCGATCGCACGTTCGCCGTCACCTACGCGCTCGAGCTCGCCGCGGTCGTCATCGGTCTGTTCGGCCTGTCGTCGTCGTTTGGCGCGCTCGTCCTGTCGCGCCGGCGCGAGTTCGGCATGCTGCGCCACATCGGGATGACGCGGCGCCAAATCGGCTCGATGCTTGCCGCCGAGGGTGTGACGATCACCGGTATCGGCCTTTCGGCAGGACTTGCGCTCGGGTGGCTGATCAGCCTGGTGCTGATCCACGTGGTGAATCGCCAATCCTTCCATTGGAGCATGGAGCTCGCCGTGCCTTGGATGTGGCTCGCCGGCTCGGCGATCGTGGTGCTTGCGCTGTCGACGTTGACGGCGCTCGCGAGCGGTCGCCAGGCCATGGGCGAACGCGCGGTCCTGGCGGTGAAAGAGGATTGGTGATCGCCGGCCGACGCGCGCGAGGAGCCACGTGAGGAGGCGGCTGTTTCTCGCGAGCCCGCTCGCGCTCCTCGCAACGGATGGGCTTGCGGATGAAGAATACCCGCGCGTGGTCGCGGGCCGGGCGATTCGGTTTCCGCGCGACGCCGGCGCCCACACTGCATTTCGCAGCGAGTGGTGGTACATCACCGGGTGGGTTCAGGACGCGACCGGCAACACCTTCGGCGTCCAGGTGACTTTTTTCCGCAATCGCCCGCGCGTGGCCGAGTCGAATCCGAGCGCATTTGCGCCGCGCCAGCTCCTGTTCGCGCACGCCGCCATCGCCGACCC
>JALZAO010000144.1 GCA_030948305.1 Pseudomonadota bacterium | reverse complement strand
GACGTTAAAAAGGGAAGTCTTGCCCGCCCCATTGGGCCCGATCAAGCCGTAGATCTCGCCGCGGGCGATGCTGAAGCTGACGTCGGTAAGTGCCTGAACGCCGCCGAAGCGTTTGCCGATGCTCGCAGCCTCGAGAAGCGCGGATGGATTGACGCTCACGCGGCCCCGCCTTTGACTTCGAGCTCGCGCTTGCGCACCGCGGAAGGCCAGATGCCCGCCGGACGAAAGAGCATGATCGCCACCAGTGCGACACCGAAGACCAGCAGCCGGATCGTTTCGGCGTCGAGGATCACTCTGCCGAAGAGCGCGTGCTGCAATGGTTCCATCGTGTAGCGCAACACCTCGGGCAGCAGGGTCAGCAATATCGCGCCGAGAATGACGCCCGGAATATTGCCCATGCCGCCTAGCACCACCATCGCCAGCACGATGATGGATTCGAACAGGCCGAAGCTTTCCGGACTCACGAACTGCTGCGTCGCAGAGAAGATCGCGCCGGCGATGCCGCCAAACGACGCGCCCATGGCGAATGCCAGCAGTTTGACGTTGCGCGTGTTGATACCCATCGCCTTGGCGGCAATCTCGTCTTCGCGGATTGCTTCCCAGGCGCGGCCCAGTCGCGAATTCTGAAGGCGGAGATTGACGACGATGATGCCGATGGTGATCAGCAGCAGGAGGTAGTAGTACTTCTGCGGGCCGGAGATCGCCACACCAAGAATCTCTTCCGGCCTTGCGAAGGAGAAGCCGCCGATGCGGAACGGATCGATCAGATTGACGCCCTGCGGGCCGTTGGTGATGTTCAGGGGTGCGTTGAGGTTGTTCAGGAAGATGCGGATGATCTCGCCGAAACCGAGTGTAACGATAGCGAGGTAGTCGCCGCGGAGCTTGAGCGTCGGTGCTCCGAGGAGCACGCCGAAAGCGCAGGCGATTCCCGCGCTCAAGGGAAGAATGACCCAGAACGGAAGGTGAATGCCGAAGTGCGGAGACGCCAGCAGCGCGTAGATGTAGGCGCCGACGGCGTAGAAGGCGATGTATCCCAGATCGAGCAGGCCCGCGAAACCGACGACGATGTTGAGACCCAGGGCGAGCATGATGTAGAGCATGGCGAAGTTGAGGATGCGAACCCAGGCCTGGCCGGCGAATCCTGCGATGAACGGCAGGAGCGCCAGCGCGATCGCGAGCAGTACTACGCCGGCCCAGACCTTGGCCGGAATCGATTTCGCGCGCGGCGCTTTCATGCGCGGTCCGCCACGCGCTCGCCGAGCAAGCCCGAGGGCCGGAATATGAGCACCAGGATCAGCACGAAAAACGCGAACACGTCCTGGTAGTTGCTGCCGAACAGGCTCAGCTGGCCGTCGTTCGCGGTGCATTTCTCTTGCAGCGTGTCGCTCAGCAGGGGAAATCCGCAGATGTTCGATACGTCGCCGATGTAGCCTGCGCCGAGCGCCTCGATGATCCCGAGCAGGATTCCTCCGAGCATCGCGCCGGCGAGGTTGCCGATGCCGCCGAGAACCGCAGCGGTGAAGGCTTTCAACCCCAGCAGGAAACCCATGTAGTAGTGAGCGATACCGTAATAAGTCATGACCATCAGCCCGGCTACCGCGGCCAGCGCGGCGCCGATCACGAACGCAGCGGAGATGACGACGTTGATGTCGATGCCCATGAGCCCCGCCACCTGCGGGTTTTGCGCGGTGGCGCGCATGGCCATCCCCAGGCGCGTGCGCTGGACGACAAAGACCAGTCCGGCCATGAGCAGCGCCGCGAGCGCCACGATCAGCATCTGCAGATCGGTCATGGTCGCACCGAAGACGTTGTGTGTCGTAGGCTCGATCAGCGTCGGGAAGGTAAGATAGTTACGGCCCCAGATCATCAGCGCGACGTTCTGCAGGATGATGGACATGCCGATGGCGGTGATCAGCGGCGCGAGCCGCGGCGCCTTGCGCAGCGGACGGTAGGCGATTTTTTCGATGCCGTAGGCAAGCGTCATGCATACGAGGACGGCGACGATAAGGCCGGCGAAGATGATGAGGGCCGCCGGAACCGCCGACCCGGCGCCGAGCAGCGCGGTGACCACCGACAGCGAGACCATCGCGCCGATCATCACCACTTCGCCGTGGGCGAAGTTGATCAGCCCGATGATGCCGTAGACCATGGTGTAGCCCAGCGCGACCAGCGCATAGACGCTGCCCAGCGTCAGGCCGTTGATGATCTGCTGCAGAAAAGTATCCACGGCGCCTCCGGGTGGCGCAAGTCGCGCCCTAAGTTCGCATGCCGGCGTGCAAGTCAGCCTCGGCGAATTCTCCACTGCGCTTAAGGCCGCGGCAATCCCCGTGCTCGATTGGCGGTCGCGGTCAAAAAAACGGCGCCCGTGAAGGGCGCCGTTTCAGGAACTGCAGCGAACAATAGCGAGGCCTATTGGGCCTTGTCCTTCTTCATGGTGTCGCCCGCGGCCTTGGCGTCCGATTTCATGGTGTCCGGCGCCTTCATGTCCGATTTCATGGTGTCCGGCGCCTTCATGTCCGATTTCATGGTATCCGCTGGAGCCTTCGCATCGGATTTCATGCTTGACGTGGCTGGGGCGGCGCCGACCTTGTCAGTCTTGCCGCCGACGTTCATCGCCATCGGCATCAGCTTCCCGTCCTTGACTTGATACAGGGTGATCGCGCCGTTCTTGGTGTCGCCGTGCTCGTCGAACTCGATCTTGGCCGTGACGCCATCATAGGAAATCTTGGCGAGCTCCGGCAGGTACTTGGCGGGATCGGTCGAGTTCGCCTTCTGCATGGCGGCGATCAGCGTCATCGCGGCGTCGTACGAATACGGCGCGTAGACCTGGATCGGGCCGTACTTGCCGGTGAACCGGGTCACGAAGTCCTTGGCGTTGGCCATGTTTTCGGGCGGCACGCCGGCTTGGGTGCAGTACTGGCCTTCGGCGGCGCCGCCGGCGAGCTTGGGCCATTCCGCCGAGCACACGCCGTCGCCGGCGATGTACTTGGCCTTGATGCCAAGCTCCTTCATTTGCTTGACCATTGGGCCGCCCTGCGCGTCCATGCCGCCGTACATGATGATGTCGGGATTCTTGGCCTTGATCTTGGTCAGGATCGCCTTGAAGTCGGTCGCCTTGTCGTTGGTGAACTCGTGCGCCACGATGGTTCCGCCTGCCGCCTTCGCGGCCTTCTCGGTCTCTTCGGCGAGTCCCGCGCCGTACGCGGTCTTGTCGTCGATGATGGCGATTTTCTTGGCGCCGAGGGTGGTGACGGCTTCCTTGCCGATGACGCTCCCCTGTTGCACGTCGTTGGCCATGACCCGGAACGCGGTCTTGAATCCTTGCAGCGTGTACTTCGGATTGGTCGCCGACGGCGAGATTTGCGGAATGCCGGCGTCGCTATAGAGCTTGGACGCCGGGATCGTCGTGCCCGAATTCAGATGGCCGACCACGCCGGCGACCTTGGCGTCGACCAGCTTCTGCGCCACGGTCGTGCCTTGTTTGGGATCGGCTTGATCGTCTTCCGCGATCAGCTGGAACTTGATCTTTTTGCCGTCGATGACGATGTTCTTGGCGTTGGCGTCGTCAATCGCCAGGCGGGCACCGTTCTCGTTGTCCTTGCCGAGGTGCGCTTGTGGGCCGGTGGTCGGGCCGACGTGGCCGATCTTGACTACGGCTTCGGGCATTGCCGGTGCGGCCGCGGTGGCCGGTGCTTCCACTTTCTTCGGCTCCTCTTTTCCGCAGCCGTAAGCGGTCACCAACGCTGCGGCGACAATGGTCAAACCGAGCGAACGGTTGAGTCTCATGAATTTCCTCCGAAATGGGGTAATAACAGAAAAAAGGGGGCAACAGAAGATTATTGCCGTCCCGGCTTGGACTGTCAATTGAAACGGTCGCCGGGACCTGAGGATGCAGACCCGACGGGGCTTCGAACGCTTAGCGAATTGGGTAAAGTTGCGTCACGCCACCGTTAGAAGCGCAATCGTCGGACGCCTCGCGGCGCAGTCTTGGAAGCGCTTCGTCGGGGAAAGGGGTCGATTGAACGGCGAACGCCGCATTTCGTCGGTTTGCCCTTGTCCGAGTGCCGGGGTGCAGCCTAGACTCGCGGCTTTCTGAATCCGGGCGCCGCGCGAGCCGCATCTAAGCGTCGACGGCAGCGGAAAACATGTCGTCGACGTCGTCGCGGGTGTCGCCGACACGCCGGCTTCGAATTCTGGGGGTTATCAAGGTTATGGCAAGCTGGTCCAAAGGCCGCATCGCCGGCATCATCGTTAGCCTCGCCGTCGTGACCGCGCTCGCCATAGGAGTCGGACTGCGAGTGACCAAGCGGGCGGCGGCGGAAACCCCCGCCGGCGCCGCGCAACCGGTGACGCTCGAATTCGGGCAGGCCGATGTTGCGACTGTCGAGGCAAAAGCGCTCTCGCGTTGGCTGCCTGTCTCCGGTACCCTGCAGCCGGTCAATCAGGCAACGGTCAAGGCCAAGGTCTCGGGCGAGATACGCCAGGTCATGGTGCGCGAGGGCGAAGCGGTCAAGGTCGGGCAGGTACTCGCCCGCTTTGACACCTCCGACCTCGACGCCAAGCTCAACGATCGCGTCGGCGCACTCGAGTCAAGCCGCGCACAGCTCGCCTTGGCCGAAAAAACGCGGGCGCAAAACCTTTTGCTGCTGAAGCAGAAATTTATCTCGCAGACCGCGTTCGACAGCGCCGAGAGCAACCTGTCGGTGAGTCAGGGCTCGCTCAAGTCCCTAGAGGCGCAGGCTCAGTTGGCGAAAAACGCATTGCGCGACGCGGTGGTTATCACGACACTGGGGGGCACGGTCGCCAAGCGCCACATACAGCCGGGCGAGAAGGTCAATTTCGACTCACCGCTGTTCACCGTCGTCGATCTTGGCCGGATGGAAGTGCAGGCGATGGTGCCCACCAATGACATCCCGGAAATTGTGATCGGCATGCCGGTTGAGTTGTCGATCGAAGGCTTTGGCGAGCGGCGCTTCAAGGGTGAGGTCGAGCGCATCAATCCCATGACCGAGGCGGGCACACGTGCGATTCTCGTGTTTGTGCAGATTCCCAACCCCGACGCGGTGCTGCGCGGCGGCATGTTCGCCACCGGGCGCATCCGGCTGGCCGAGGGGAGTCCGGTGCCGACCCTGCCCGACACGGCGATTCGCACTGAAGCGGGACAGAATTTTGTGTGGGCGATCGAGAACGGCAAGCTTCTGAAAAGGATCGTCGTCATCGGCAAGCGCGATGAAGGAGCCGGAAGGACCGAGCTCAAAACCGCGCTGCCCTCGGGCATGCTCATTCTCGCGTCTCGCTTCGACAACTTGAAAGAC
>JALZAO010000143.1 GCA_030948305.1 Pseudomonadota bacterium | reverse complement strand
CCAAAACGACAGCAAATAAGCCCTGCCCATCAATACGCGATACCGAGGCGCCGATAGAGGTCCGCGAGCAGCCACGCCGGTCCGATCAACAGCGACCTCACATCCTCGAGGAACGCAGGCTTCCGGCCTTCGAGGATGTGACCGATGAACTGCCCGATCCACGCGGCGACGAAAACGGCGATCGAGACGATCAGCGCGCGTGAGCCGAGCTGTGTCAGCGGCCACACCATCAGCGCGATCACGCCCAGCATCCCGAGCGCTAGCGGCAGCGACAGCCACAGGTAAAACACGATTGCGGCGCCGACCGCGATATAGGCGGCGACCGGCGAGGCAGACCAGAGCGCCCCAAGCACGCTCCAAACGATCAACGGCACGCACACCCAGTGAATCGCCTTGTTCGCCCGGTTGCGATGAAATTCGCCGTAGCGCAGGAACATCTGATCGACCGGCCTCATCGGTTCCTCCTGCCGTCGCGGCATGGTGTCACGCCGCGATGCACACGTCCAGCGGCCCCGATCTTCGATGCGACGGTACGCTATAATCCGCGGCCCAGACCGCCTGTCGAGGCGGCATAGCCGACCGCGCTTGCGGTCGCCCGCATCGCCTTGTGGAGGACGCATGAGCACCCTGATCACCCGCTGTCTGCTTTGCCTCGCGTTTGCCGCCGCGCCCGCACTTGCCGCGGATCAGTTCATCAACGTGCTGACCGGAGGGACGAGCGGTGTTTACTATCCGCTGGGCGTCGCCCTTGCCAACAATATCGGCAAGGCGCTTCCCGCGGTGAAAACGTCGGTGCAGGCAACCAAGGCATCGGTCGAAAACCTGAACCTGTTGCAGGCGGGGCGCGGTGAAATCGCGTTCACGCTCGGAGACTCGCTATCCGACGCGTGGAAAGGCAACGAAGACGCGGGCTTCAAGACGCCGCTGAAAAAATTGCGAGGCATTGCGGCGATCTATCCGAACTACATCCAGATTGTGGCGCGGGCCGACTCGGGAATCAAGACGCTAGCCGACCTCAAGGGCAAGAGCGTGTCTGTCGGCGCGCCCAAGTCCGGCACCGAGCTTAATGCCCGCGCTATCTTCGCCGCCGCGGGCCTGTCGTACAAAGATTTTTCGAAGGTCGAGTATCTGCCTTTCGGCGAAAGCGTCGAGCTGATGAAGAACCGTCAAATCGACGTAACGCTGCAGTCGGCAGGTCTTGGCGTTTCCGCGTTGCGCGATCTGGCGACGTCAGTCGACATCATCGTGGTGCCCATCCCCGCCGATGTGGTGAAAAAGACCGGCGATCCGGCGTACCTTCCGGCGATGATTCCTGCCAATACCTATCGCGGCCAGACGGCCGACGTGCCGGCGGCCGCAGTACAGAATTATCTGGTTACACACGACGGCGTCAGCACCGATACCGTATACGCCATGACCAAGGCGTTATGGACGAGTCTCGAGCAGCTCACCGCCGCGCATTCGGCCGCTAAGGCTATCGAATTGAAGCATGCGCTGGACGGCATGCCGGTACCGCTCCATCCCGGTGCGGAAAAGTATTACAAGGAAGTCGGGCTCAAGAAATGACGTCCGGCGATCGCGCGCGGAGCGAGAGTGGCCGCGCCTGAAATGCCAGCCGCGACCGCGGCTTCCGACGCCGCTTTCGACGAAACCGGCGTCAAACGAGAGCTGACCGGCTTCGCCTGGAAGATCATCGCCGCGGTGGCGCTGGCCTTCTCGACCTATCAGCTCGTGATTGCCGGGTTCAGCCCGTTGTCGAGTCTGGTGACGCGCTCGCTGCACGTCGGCTTCCTCTTGTTGCTATCGTTTCTGATCTATCCGATCAGCAGCAAGGCCAACCGACACAAGATCGCCTGGTTCGACGCCGTGCTCGGGGCGCTCGCTTTCGCGCTCGCGTTCTATCACTGGGTGTTCGAAGGAGACCTCATTCAACGCTCCGGTGACCCCACTATGCCCGACCTGGTCATTGGCGCGGTCGTCATCGTCCTGCTGTTCGAGGCAGCCCGCCGCGTGCTGGGACTCGCGTTGCCGATCGTCTGCGCCATCTTTCTCGCCTATGGTCTGTTCGGTCAGTATCTGCCGTCCGCGATTGCGCATCGCGGCTATGGCTTCGACCAGATCATCGGCCAGCTCTATCTCGGCAGCGAAGGCATCTACGGCATCCCGACGCTGGTATCGGCGACATACATCTTCCTTTTCATTCTCTTCGGATCGTTCCTGGAGCATGCGGGGATGATCGCCTTGTTCAACAACATCGCGCTGGGCTTTGTCGGTCATGCGCGCGGCGGTCCGGCGAAGGTTGCGGTCATCTCGTCAGGAATGATGGGCATGATCAGCGGTTCCGGCGTGGCTAACGTGCTGACCGTCGGCCAGTTCACGATTCCGCTGATGAAGCGCTTCGGTTATTCGCCGATCTTTGCCGGCGCGGTCGAGGCCACCTCCTCGATGGGAGGCCAGATCATGCCGCCGGTGATGGGCGCGGTGGCATTCATTATGGCCGAGACCTTGAACGTGCCGTACGTCACCATCGTCAAGGCCGCCGTCATTCCAGCGATTCTCTATTACCTGACCGCGTTTTGCATGGTTCATCTGGAAGCCGGCCGCAAGGGCCTGCACGGCATGCCCAAGGCCGACTGTCCCAATCCGTGGCGCGCGATGCGCGACAACTGGTACCTGATGCTGCCGCTCGCGGTGCTGGTGTTCATGCTGTTCGACGGCTTCACGCCAATGTTTTCCGGCATCGTCGGTCTGGCGCTGACTGCGGTACTGATTGTCGGCGCCGCGCTCGCGGCGCGCTTCGGCCTTCAGAGCTTCCGATACGCATTCTGGATCGCCACCGGCCTCCTCCTCTACGGATGCGCACGCGTCGCGGACTCCGACGTCAGGCTGGCGATCGCGCTCATGGTCGGCCTGATTCTGTTCATGTGTGCGGTATGCTTTTTCATCAACGGCGGGCGCAAGACGCTGGCTATCATGCGCAACAGCCTCATCGATGGCGCCCGGCAGGCACTCGCGGTCGGCATCGCCTGTGCGATCGTTGGAGTCATCATCGGCGTGCTCACGCTCACCGGCGCAGCGTCGAATTTCGCCAGCTTCGTGCTGGATATCGGCTCCAAGAGCCTGTTCCTCTCGCTGTTCCTAACCATGGCCGTGTGCCTGGTTCTGGGCATGGGCATCCCGACGATTCCCAACTACATCATCACCAGCGCCATCGCGGCGCCGGCGCTGTTGACGCTGAAGGTTCCGCTGATCGTGTCGCATATGTTCGTGTTCTATTTCGGCATCATGGCCGACCTCACCCCGCCGGTGGCACTGGCCGCGTTTGCCGCGGCATCGATCGCCAAAGCGTCACCGATGAAAATCGGCTGGAAGGCGACGCATATCGCCATCGCCGGGTTCGTGATTCCCTACATGGCGGTGTACGACCCCTCGCTTATGTTGCAGGGTGGCACGTGGTTGGATACGGCATATGTGGTGTTCAAGGCGGTGATTGCGATCGTGCTTTGGGGATCGGCGTCGATCGGCTATTTGCGCGCGCCCATCAACTGGGCAGAGCGCATCGTTGCCACGGTTGCCGCATTCCTACTGGTGGTGGCGATTCCATGGACCGACGAGGCGGGTTTCGCGCTCGCGGCTGCGTTCGTTGGCTGGCACTTGTTGCGCACCCATTCTGTCAAGCGCACCGCGGGCGCGTAGCCGCACAACGTGAGCGCTGTCTGCCTGATCGTCGCGGGCGTGGTCAGCGCGACCTTGCCGACCGAGCAATTCACGCTTTCCTGGATCCATTCGGTCGAAAAGACACGCTGGGAAGAAACGTATCGCATCGACGGCGACCGCCTGGCGCTGATCGAGGCACGCATCCAGGGCATGGGCGCGGGGATGGAGCCGCGCGTCGGTGCGCGCTTTTCCGACGGCTGGTGGATCTGGCGGCCGAACGTGCCGCCGCTTCCAGCGCTCGAGCTGTGGCGCTCGCCCTACACGCGCGACTATGACATTTGCTTCGCGTTGCGCTGCGCAGAGCTCGGAGCGCTGACCGGCGCAACCGACGCGACCGGCAGCGGTATCGTTACCGCGAAACCGTGCCCCGGCGGCGGTTGAGCGCGATCGTCACCCGGCGGCCAGGAGCGAAGGGTCGCGCACAGGGCGCTTGTCGAGCGCACTCACGTGCACCGGAAACTCCCCGCGCTTGCGGTCCAGAAAATAATTGCGCAGCGTTCGTGTAATAGTGCGAAACGCGATCTGACCCCACGGAATGTCGTCTTCGTCGAAGAGCCTGACTTCAAGACTCTCGGGGCCGGGGGCAAAGTCGAGATCGCGCAGCCGGGCGTGGAACATCACGTAGATCTGGCTGATGTGCGGCAGGCTGATAATGGTATAGAGCGCGCAAATGTCGACGCGGGCGCCCGCTTCTTCCGCGGTTTCGCGCAGCGCGCCTGCGATCAGCGTCTCGCCATTTTCGAGGAATCCGGCCGGCAAGGTCCACAGCCCCAGCCGCGGCTCGATCGCACGCTTGCAAAGCAGCACACGGTCTTCCCAGACGGGCAGGCAGCCGACGACGACCTTGGGATTCTGATAATGTATCGTCGCGCATGCAGCGCAGACATAACGCTTCAGCGTGTCGCCGTCGGGCACTCGAAAATCGAGCTGCGAAGAGCCGCACTGGCTGCAGAATTTCACGGCGCCACGGCCTTGATGAAATGCTCGCGATAGTACTTCAGCTCGTCGATCGATTCGTAGATGTCGGCGAGCGCTTCGTGCTTGCCCTGCTTGGTCCATCCCTTGGCGACGTCGGGCTGCCACCGCTTGCAAAGCTCCTTCAGCGTCGACACGTCCAGATTGCGGTAGTGAAAATAATCCTCGAGCTCAGGCATCCAGCGGGCCAGAAATCGTCGGTCCTGGCAGATCGTGTTGCCGCACATCGGAGAGGTTTTCGGCGGAACATGCTCGCGCAAAAACGCGAGCATGCGCTCCTCGACCTCCTTTTCGGTTAAGGTCGACGCCTTCACCTTGTCGGCTAGGCCGGTGCGGGCGTGAGTCGATTGGTTCCACGAGTCCATGCCGGAGAGGGTGGCGTCGTCCTGATGGACCACCAGTACCGCGGCCTCGGCGATCACGGTGAGCGCCACGTCGGTCACCACGAGCGCAACTTCGATGATGCGATCGCTGTCCGGCTTGAGTCCGGTCATCTCCATATCGATCCAGATCAATCGGGTGGCGTCCTGTGGCATCGGCTGCCTAAGCGACTTAGCGTAAAATGGAACCTAATTGTCGCATACCGCACTAAATTCTTGCCTCACTATTCACGCGCACTCCATGTTCA